>QIGT01000073.1 GCA_003230835.1 Gammaproteobacteria bacterium | reverse complement strand
ATTTTGTGCATACCTTGTGTGGTCATAGGCGAGCGAGGTGAATCATCTGCATGGATATAGATAGATTCGGGTGATGATCTTGGTGGTACTGCTTGGCGCCAGCGGCGGTGGATGATTGGCCGCAAGTGATTGCGTCGGTTAATCACCTTGGCCGTATTGTTGAGGGTCAAGGTTGGCAGCCACACGTAGCTGGTGGCCGCTAAGGTGCTTTCAAATTCAGCCAGCGTGTCGAGAAATAGTTGCCGAGGGTGGGGAATGTTGCTGGATTGCGGCGCAGAATCTGCTGCTTGGGCGTTAGTTTCAGTGCTGGGATTTGCCCGCTCTTGGTTAAATTCTGGATGCTGCGCAGCGTCAAGAATCGGGTGCACAGGGCCTTGGGTTGCCAGCATTGGCCAGCCGAAACATCGTTGCTGCATGCTTAGATCTTGTTGTGGGTAGAATTTATCTACATGCTGTCGGCTTGTTACTGCGCTGCTGTTTGATTGATCGATCGGTCTAAACAGAACTTGGTTTTCTGTTTGCAATTCTCGCATAACGTGTGGCCAAACACGGGGTCGATGGGAGACAAGGTTTTCTGAACTGTTTAAGTCGAGAACGGGTAGACGTTCAAACACCAATATTTCAACCTCAAACCAGCGCTTTTCCAGCAGGTCGATAATTTCATCTTGGCTGTCCTTCGCGGTGGCGGAGGCGGTGGCGGGGTGGAAGAAGTTGACGAAGGCGAAGCACAAAAACACAGCCGTGATAGAAAAATAATAGCGCATAGATTTGCAGACACTGGTGGAACTCATGCGACTTTAGCCTGGTCTGGGCTTAAGCGTTGTAAAAGTGAAAACGCAAACTCTAGTCGCTCATCGAAGCTCGGCAATTGCGCTGTGATACGTAGAATTGATGCGCCTTCAAGCTTAAAGGCATTAGATTCTCGCTGTACAAGATTGACAATTTTAATCGGGTCTACGTTGGTGCGACTGCCAAACTCGATCTTGCCTCGCGCCGTACCTAGGTCGAGTTTTAGGACCCCTAAATTCTGGCTAGCAAGCTTTAAGCCAGTGACTGCAAACAACCGCTTAAGAGGCTCTGGTAACAGTCCAAAGCGATCTATGATTTCTACCTGTAGATCATCTAACTGGGTCTGGTTGGAAGCACCACTGATGCGTTTGTACAGTATCAGTCGGGTGTGAACGTCCGGTAAGTAGTCGTCTGGAATCAACGTAGCGGCGTGTAAATTGACTTCCTGGCTGATGGATTCTAAGGGTCGATCCAAGTCTGGCTGCTCACCTGCTTGCAAGGCACTGACTGCTCGATTAAGTAAATCCATATATAAAGAGAAGCCGATAGATTCTATTTGCCCAGACTGGTCATCTCCCAGCAGTTCTCCGGCACCTCTAATTTCCATATCGTGGGTGGCAAGGGTAAAACCTACACCCAGTTCTCCCGCCGCTTCAATTGCTTCGAGACGCTTAACCGCATCCGTCGTCATCGCTTTGGGATGCGGGGTAAACAGGAAAGCGTAAGCTTGTCGATGGCTTCTTCCAACACGACCGCGCAGTTGATGCAGTTGCGCCAAGCCAAATTTGTCTGCGCGCTCGATGACGATGGTATTGGCGTTGGGAATGTCGATGCCTGTTTCGATGATGGTGGTGCAGACGAGAACATTCAGCCGACGGTGATGGAAATCTGACATCACATGTTCAAGATCGCGTTTTGGCATCTGTCCGTGGCCGATGCCGACACGCGCTTCGGGAACCAAACTCCTGAGTTCTTCAGCGGCCAAGTCAATAGTGCGGACTTCATTGTGTAAATAGAATACTTGTCCGCCGCGTAACAATTCTCGGCTGATGGCTTCACGCACTTGGTGGGTACGTTTTTCTTGCACGAAAGTTTTTATCGACAAGCGTTTTGCAGGCGGAGTGGCAATGATGGAAAGATCGCGTATGCCGCTCAAAGCCATGTTTAGGGTACGAGGAATAGGTGTTGCTGTGAGGGTCAGCACATCTACTTCGGCGCGTAGTTTTTTCAGTTTCTCTTTTTGACGCACGCCAAAGCGATGTTCTTCGTCGATGATGATAAGGCCCAATTGCTTAAAAGCCATGCCCTCGCTGAGTAGTTTGTGAGTGCCGATGAGCACATCAACACGACCATGGCGGGTGTCCAACATGACCTGATCGATGTCAGTTTGATTACGCAGGCGAGAGATAACCTCAACATTCACCGGCCAGTTGGCGAAGCGATCGTTAAAAGTGTCACAATGTTGTTGTGCAAGTAGGGTAGTGGGCACCAGTACCGCTACTTGCTTGCCCGCCTGCACAGCTACAAATACAGCCCGCATGGCGACTTCTGTTTTACCAAAACCCACATCGCCACAAATTAGACGGTCCATGGCTCGGATTGTTGTAAGGTCAGCTAGGGTGTCATCTATAGCGCGTTGCTGATCGGGGGTGACTTCGAAGGGAAATTCACGGCTAAATTTATCATAGTCTTCTGCAACCACATTAAACTGAAATGACTGACGCATTTCTCTGCGTGCGTAAATATCCAAAAGTTCTGCAGCCACATCCACCACTTTTTCTGCGGCTCGGCGCCGAGCCTTTTCCCATTGATCAGAGCCCAAACGATGCAGGGGGGCATGCTCTTCGTCACTTCCTGCATAACGATTGATCAAATGTAGAGAGGTGACCGGCACGTAGAGTTTGTCGTTTGCGGCGTACTCAAGAGTCAGAAATTCATGCTCTTCGCCGTCTATACTAAGTGTTTGAAGACCCAAATAGCGGCCCACACCATGCTCGATATGCACTACCGGTGCGCCGGTGTGCAGCTCTGTTAAGTTGCGAACGATGTGCTCTGGATTTATGACTCGGTTGTGCGTTGAGCGCGCAGTGTCATCTTGACGAGTGCCTAAAACGTCGCTTTCGGTAACGATGATGCAATCAGGTAAGTGTAAGCCTTCGCTTAATTGGGCGATGCAAATACAATGCCCGCCAGCAAGGTGGTGTTGTGAATAGGCAGAAATAGGTTTAGCGGAGATGCCAGCCTTACGTAACAAGTTATCGAAAATTTCTCGTCGACCGGCAGATTCAGCAATGAATAAGATCGGTTGATCTTGGGTTTGCACAAATTGTTGAAGCAGGTGAAGGGGTACTTTAGCTCGTGCATCGGAGATCAGATCGGGTAACGGCTGGCTTGGGAATGCGTAGTTGTGTTTGCCCGGTGAGCCTTGTAATTGTATGCGTGGATAAGCGTTTAAATTCCGATGCAGCTCATCTAAAGCAAGAAAAATAGTGGCCGGATCGAGGATAGGTCGTTCTACATCGTGGCGTAGCGACTCGTAACGATTCGCAATTTCGCTCAAATGCTGTTCTGCCGCAGCAATCACACCTTCTTCCAGTACCAAGGTGACGTTACTGGGTAAAAAGTCGAATAGTGTGCCCAGCTCTTCGAAGAAGAAGGGCAGATAATACTCTATGCCGTTTGGCACAATGTAGCTGGATACGTCCTGATAAATACTACAGCGACGTACATCGACATTAAATGTGTGGTGCCAACTTTCCCTAAATTTAGCAATCGCTGCTTGATCAAATGGAAATTCTTTTGCCGGTAACAGCTGTAGAGTGGTGATGTGCTCAATAGTGCGCTGAGTTATCGGGTCAAAAGTACGCAGGGTGTCAATGTCTTCATCGAACATATCAACACGCACTGGCTGTTCGGCACCCATTGGGAAAATATCCATCACCGAGCCGCGCACCGCATACTGGCCACGCTCGGTGACCGTGTCGGTGTGAACATAGCCCACCGCATCAAGGGTCAGTCGTTGCTGTTCGATGTCTAGTTTTTGTCCTTGCCGGAAGTCAAAGGTAGCTCCGGCGAGGAATGGGCGTGGTGCGATGCGTTGCAATAGCGTAGTCACGGGGACGGTAAGGAGCCCATGTTTAGTATTTGGTAACTTGTTTAATGTGGCTAAACGTTCAGAAATAATGTCTTGGTGTGGAGAGAATGCATCGTAAGGTAATGTTTCCCAGTCGGGGAACTGAAGGTTGTTACCTTGTTCACCTAAGAAGGAGGCTGCAAAAAAGGCAGTGGCACTTTGCCAACGTTGGGCTTGGGCAGAATCTTTGGTAATGACCAGCACCAAGCCATCATAGCCAGCAGCAAGTTCCGAGACAGCCAGTGCATCTGCGCTGCCACTCAAACCGTGCCAGGTTAGGGTGTCTCCGGCGCGAGTGGGTAACCACGGGGTACTTTTGGAGTCGGCACTGCTGCGGGGGTTACACAGCAGTGCGGAGAAATTGTTCAAGGTACTTCCAGTTTATTTGGTCGGGCATTCTACCCTAAGGGCGTTTTACTAGCGGAATATTTTGCCTGTGGGTAAGTTGTGGATAAAAGTTAACCCGATTGTGCTGAATCGCCGTGCGATAGGGCTCACAGAGGTAGCCATACGCTATGCAAAGCGCTACAGTACCTCGATTTTTTAGTAGAGTTGCCCCTATGCAACCCACAGACATTCAAGATCCGAGTTATTTCCACAAGGTTGTTGACTGCCAGTGGGCTTGCCCAGCACACACGCCAGTACCCGAGTACATCCGGCTTATTGCTCAAGAGCGATACAGCGAAGCTTACATGCTCAATTGGGACTCCAACGTTTTTCCGGGAATACTAGGTCGTACCTGTGACAGACCCTGCGAGCCGGCTTGTCGAAGGGTTCGAACTGAGGAAACCCCTGTTGCGATTTGCCGACTAAAGAGAGTGGCGGCAGACAACAAAGGCGATATCAGCCAATTCATGCCCCGGGTTCCACAACAAAAGAATGGTAAACGTATTGCGTTGCTGGGGGCGGGTCCGGCCTCCCTCGCGGTGGCACGAGATTTGTTACCGCTGGGTTATGAAGTGCATGTCTATGATAAGGATGCCAAAGGTGGCGGCATGATGCGTAGCCAAATTCCAGCCTTTCGCTTACCGGTTGGAGTCCTAGACGAAGAAGTTGATCTAATCCTAGATATGGGTGTAGTGACTCATTTTGGTGAAGAAATTACCAGCATGAAGGCCATGTTGGAGCTAGATTATGATGCGTATTTTATTGGCACCGGTGCGCCGCGAGGTCGTGAACTAGAGTTGCCAGGACGTGAGCAGGTAGCTGATCAAATTCATATTGGCATCGACTGGTTAGCCAGCGTTGCCTTTGAGCATATTGATAAGATCGAAGGCAAAGTCATTGTCATGGGGGGAGGTAATACCGCAATGGACTGTTGCCGAACCTCGCTGCGCCTAGGAGCCGAATCCGTCACTGTTGTGGTTCGCTCTGCTTTTGAGGTGATGAAAGCCTCGGAGTGGGAAAAAGAAGACGCGATGCGTGAAGGTATTCCCATCATCAACAATCGTCCACCCAAGGAATTTGTACATGAAAACGGCAAGCTCAAGGGTGTGTTGTTTGGCTGTGTAAAACCAGTAGAGGAAGATGGGCGGCTGAAGTATGTGCCCACTGGCGAGCCGGATGTGTTTATTGAGGCAGATCATATCCTCATGGCTATTGGTCAGGATAATCACTGTCCGTGGATAGAGCGAGACATTGGGCTACGGTTTGATAAGTGGGATTGTCCGGTACTCGATGATGTGACCTTGCAGTCAACCCACCCCAAGGTCTTCTTTGGCGGCGACAGTGCCTTTGGTCCAGAAAATATAATTCAAGCATCTGCCCATGCGCACCAAGCAGCCATCAGCATTCATCTGCTGTGTCAGAATAAAGACTTGAAAAAAGATCGTCCCCCGCAAGGTGTGAATTTGCTTTCAACCAAAATGGGCATGCATGAATGGGCATACGATGCAGAGCATGATCCTGCCGTGCGCAATATTGTTCCGTTGGTAGAACAAAAAGTAGCCCTTGCAAATGTGAAGGTCGAGGTTGAGCTTGGTTTCGATAAGCTGCTGGGCGCACAAGAGGCGCAACGTTGTTTGAACTGTGATGTGCAAACCGTATTCAGCGAAGCATTGTGTATTGAATGTGACGCGTGTGTGGATATTTGTCCCATGGACTGCATCACCTTTGTAGATAATGCCGAAGAGCCGAAGCTGCGCTTAAAACTGACTGCTCCCGCAGAAACCGCTGAGCAAGATCTTTATGTTTCCACAGATTTGTTAACAGGTCGCGTTATGGTGAAAGATGAAGATGTATGCCTACATTGTGGGCTTTGTGCTGAGCGTTGCCCCACTAACGCGTGGGATATGCAACGTTCTGTTGTACACATTCCTCAGTTAGGGTCGTTTGCTGAATAATCGAGATAATTAAGTATGGGTGTGAGCTATAACGATTTTGTGATTCGTTTTGCTAATGTGAATGGTTCTGGTTCAGCCAGTGCCAACGGCATGTTCGCCAAGGCGCTGTTTCGTATGGGTATTCCGGTTGCCACACGCAACATTTTTCCATCGAACATACAGGGCCTGCCAACCTGGTACGAAGTACGAGTGAATGAACATGGATATCTCGGGCGCCGGGAAGGGGTCGATATCATGGTTGCCATGAATGCTGAAACCCTGGTTGAAGATGTGGCTTCAATCAAACCTGGCGGTTATCTGTTATACGACAATTCTAAGCCTCTGGCCAAAATTCTCAGACGCGACGACATCATCGAAATTGGCATGCCGATTTCTACTATGTTATTGCCAGAGTTTGTCGACGCTAAGCAGCGCGGTCTATTCAAAAACATTACTTATCTAGGTGCGTTATCTGCACTTCTCAATATTGATTTCGAAGTCATTACCGGCATGGTGGCCACCCAATACAAAGGCAAAGATGCGCTCATAGCGCCAAATATTCACGCGCTGGAACTGGGTCGCAAATATGCCTATGAATACATGGTTGCGCCACTGCCTATACAAGTTAAACGGTCAGACAAAGTTGGCGATCGCATCATGGTTGATGGCAATACCGCTGCGGGCTTGGGTTGTGTGTATGGTGGCGCTACGGTATGCGCATGGTATCCCATCACACCTTCTACCTCGGTGGCAGAGGCGTTTGAGTTGCATGCCAACCGACTGCGCATCGAAAGTGGCACCGAAGAGCGAAAATTCGCAATCATCCAAGCTGAAGATGAGCTGGCGGCGATCGGGGTGGTGATTGGTGCTGCGTGGAATGGAGCACGTT
>QIGT01000387.1 GCA_003230835.1 Gammaproteobacteria bacterium | reverse complement strand
GTCGATCTAGTAAATCGTATTCTCGCGACCAAAGGCATACAAGAAGGTATCGAGTCAGCTCTGATTACCAACTTTGTGCTGCAATAGGTGAACTGCACATGAGTGCTACGCAACGCGCGGGTAAAGATGTTCTTACCCAGGAGGAAATTGACGCACTGCTCGCAGGTGTTGATGACGGTGCGGTTGAGCCTGGTAAAGAGGATGCGGAAGGGATTTCGCTATACGATTTTTCAAATCAGGAGCGAACAGTCCACGGTCGATTACCGACACTGGAGATAATTTCTGAGCGTTTTTCTAGATTACTGCGTAATAGTTTACCGAGTAGCTTGAAGTTTCCGATTGAAGTGGGCCCCGGGGGATCCGAGGTGGTTAAATACTCTGAGTACATTGGCTCGCTGTATGTGCCAACGTCTATTAAATTGTTGAGAATCCAGCCGTTTGCTGGGACCTGTCTACTCACGATAGAGGCGAAACTCATACGACGCATAGTCGATCTTTTCTTTGGTGGTGATGGTGCTGCGGGAAGCTTTGAAGGGAAAGAGTTTTCGCTAACAGAACAACGAGTGATCAACCGAATTACTGATCTTGCTATTAGTGAGTTTCTACTTGCATGGCAAGACATCCTGCCAGTTAGCATCGATGTCATCAATGATGAGAGCAATCCGAATCTTGTCAACATACTCAATCCGAGTGATGCCCTGATGGTGTGTAGTTTTCGCCTTGAGTTAGAGGATGGAGGCGGTGAGTTACAAATTGCTTTTCCTTACGCGTCACTTGAACCGTTTAAGAGTGTGTTGGATACAACTGCTCAAACAGAAACAGAAGACATTGATTCGGCTTGGCGAATTGCGTTAGAGCATGCGCTGCTAAATGCCGAGGTTCCGCTGAGCTGCGTGATAGGTGAGGCGCAGCTAAAACTTAGACAACTGATGCGCATGCAGCCAGGAGACGTTCTAGATATTGACATGCAAGAAGTTCATCAAGTCAGCATAGCTAACAAGCCAGCGTTCAACGCTTCGTTAGGAGATTCTCGAGGTAAGTTCGCATTGGAATTCGCCACATTTGATAACCGATAGGAAAAGTATACATGTCAGAAGAAGTGCCCGAGAAAACGCCTGAAGGTGAAGAGAGCAGCCCGATGGAAGAGCGAGCCGCCTCATCGAGCAATTTAGAAGTAGTGTTGGATATACCTGTGCGTCTTTCGATGGAAGTGGGCACGACCAATATCAGCATTCGTAAACTGCTCCAACTCACTAAAGGTTCTGTGGTCGAGCTTGCTCGATCTGCAGGTGACCCACTCGACGTTTTAGTTAACGGTACGTTGGTTGCGCACGGCGAAGTTGTTGTGGTCAATGAAAAGTTCGGCGTGCGCTTGGTTGACGTTATCAGTCCTGAGCAACGGATTGAGAGTATTAACTGATGGACCCGATGAGCCAGATATGGCAGGTAGCCTTGGCTCTAGTTGTGATCATTGCGGTGGTTGTATTGCTTGGCGTCATCGCTAAAAGATTTCAGGGGTTTAAATCTAGCAACGGTAAGCTTCTGAGTGTTGTTGAAACGACTTTGTTGGGACCCAAGGAGCGCTTGGTGTTGGTTCGGGTAGCAAAACACCATATTCTAGTTGCGATTAATCCACAGTGCATTACAAAACTTGCTGAATACCAAGTGGATGTTGAGTTTGCTGAGGTACTCAATGATGTACAACAAGGTGGTTCAGTATGAAGGGTTACCTTGGTTGGTTACTTCTGCCCTTGTTAATGATAACCATGGACGCCCAGGCGATGCTCGATGTGCCAGCGTTAACTGTCACCACGGATGAACAAGGCAGTGAAAGCTACAGCATAAGTATTCAAATATTAGCGGTGATGACCATCATCACGCTAATTCCATCGTTGGTGATCATGCTTACTGCATTCACCAGAATAATCATTGTCTTCGCTATTCTCAGACAGGCGATCGGTTTGCAGCAAACGCCGTCGAACCAAATATTGGTTGGCATTGCTGTGTTTCTAAGCATATTTATTATGGCGCCTGTATTTGAAGATGTTAATCAAATCGCACTGCAACCCTATTTAGCTGAGACCATGGCTCCAAAGGAAGCGCTATTAACAGCATCGGAACCGTTTCGTAGTTTTATGCTTGAGCAAACTCGAGAAAACGATCTTGAATTGTTCATGCGTTTATCTGAGCATGAAGACGTGGACGCTCTGGAAGATGTGAACTTCTTCGTTTTGGTCCCAGCATTCATGACAAGTGAACTCAAGACAGCATTCCAGATTGGTTTTATGTTGTTCATTCCGTTTCTGATCATCGATATGGTGGTCGCTAGCGTACTGATGTCGATGGGTATGATGATGCTATCACCTTTGATCATATCCCTACCCTTCAAAATAATGTTGTTTGTGTTGGTTGATGGTTGGGTGATGGTGATGGGCACATTGGCGGCGAGCTTTGGACTAGGCCTATGAACTTAGGCGATGTTTTGAGTATTTTCGGCGAGGCATTAGGGATTGTGGTATTGATTGTTGCCGTCATTGTCTTGCCTAGTTTGTTCGTTGGCCTTGTGGTTTCTATCTTACAGGCAGCGACGCAAATAAATGAGCAAACCCTGAGTTTTCTTCCCCGTTTGTTGATGACCTTAGTCACCATCATGGCGCTGGGTTCTTGGATACTTACTCAGCTCATGGATCATTTCCTGCGAATATTCGATGCTATTCCAACATTAGTGGGCTGACGTGACGGTATCACTTTCATCTCTTATTGTGTTATTGAGCGATTTTGCTTGGAATTTGCTCCGGATTGCTGGTTTTTTCATGGTGGTGCCAATATTTGGGAACCAGCTGGTTTCTCCTAGAATACGTGTCGCGATCAGCGTCGCAGCTGCACTCGCACTAACACCAGTGTTGGGTGGCGCACCGAATATTGCAGAATACGATTTAGGTACCTTGTTTGATTTGATGACACAAATAATCATGGCCATTGGTCTAGGGTTTTCAACCATGATATTTTTCCAGTTGTTTGTTATTGCTGGGCAATTTATTGGCATGCAGATGGGCTTGGGATTTGCTGCGATGGTAGACCCGGGAAATGGTGTTCATGTCACTGTGTGGAGTCAGTTCTTTTTGATGTTAGTCACACTTTCCTTTCTCACCCTAAATGGCCACTTGTTGTTGCTTGAGATTTTGATTACCGGCTATAAATTACACCCAACTGGCAGTGCTCTATCGCTGGCTGAGTTTTCGGGGCAAATTGTTCGCATGGGTGGATGGATGTTTGTGGGCGGCGTTCTACTAGCGTTACCGGCGGTGGTGTCCTTGCTGATAGTCAATCTAGCCTTTGGTGTTATGAATAGAAGTGCTCCACAGCTCAATGTTTTCTCCCTTGGTTTTCCTTTTAGTTTGGTCTTTGGTTTGGTCATTGTCTGGTTTCTGTTACATGGTTGGGGTGATCAATTCCAACGATTATTGAGTGACTATTTTGCGCAAGCCTTTGCGCTGCGGGGCAGCTAGTAGTGGCAGAGCAACAAGCACAGGAAAAAACCGAAGACGCCACCCCGAGAAAACTGGAGAAGGCGCGAGAGGATGGGAAAATAGCGCGGTCGCGTGAGCTCAATTCCGTGGCTATCGTTACATTTGGAGCGGTAGCAGCAATAGCCATGGCACCCAAAGTGTCCAGTGAGCTGATTCGATTGACCGCTTCGCTCTTTGCTCATGCTGGCATCAATGAAAAACCCCTACCGACAGTTATAGGGGAATCTATTGTTGAGGCGCTGTTCTATGTATTTCCTTTCTTGTTAATACTTTTCGTCAGTGGCTTGTTGTCTAGTTTGGGCGTGGGTGGGGTAACGTTCTCAACCAAGGTACTACGGCCTAAACTCGAGCGCATGAACGTACTGAAAGGTTTTGGCCGTATGTTTTCTACCCAATCTTTGGTTGAGTTAGTTAAGTCTATCGCCAAGTTTGTATTGATCGCCGGCGCTGCCATCACTGTGCTTTCCGTGTTTTCACAGGACCTGATGATGTTGGGTTCGTTACCGATCAATGTAGCGATCAATGAAGGAGCGCAATACGTTGGTATTGCCTTGTTGGTCATCGGGACAGTACTGGTGCTGGTCGCCGCAATAGATGTGCCGTTTCAGATAGCACATCACAAGAAACAGCTGAAAATGACCAAACAAGAAATTAAAGACGAGCTCAAAGATACTGAAGGGAAACCTGAAGTAAAAGCCAGGCTGCGCGCCTTGCAACAGCAAGTGTCGCGTCGCCAAATGATGGAAGAGGTGCCTAGCGCAGATGTAGTCATTACTAACCCCGAGCACTTTTCCGTGGCGATTCGTTACGACCTAAACCAAGCAGGCGCGCCCATTATGGTGGCTAAGGGTGCAGATCTTATGGCATTTCGTATACGCGAGATTGCAGATGATCATGATGTTCCCATTGTTCCAGTGCCACCCCTGGCGCGAGCAATCTTTAACACAACCGAAGCAGGAGATGAAATTTCAGCCGGCTTGTATTTGGCCGTCGCCCAGGTGTTGGCTTATGTATATCAATTAGAACAGTACCGCCGTGGACAAGTTAAAAATGTTCCTACGCTAGGTGTTGTTGAAGTGCCTGACGAGTTTGGAGAAAACAGTGTTTAAGTGGAATTTTGGGAATCTCGGTATTCCCTTAATGCTGTTGTTGTTATTGGCCTTGATGACCATTCGCGTGCCAACTCTACTATTGGATGTTTCGTTTACATTCAATATTACACTTTCGTTGGTAGTTTTGTTAGTTAGCGTCTATGTTTTAAGACCATTGGAGTTTGCTGCATTTCCCACTGTCTTGTTGATCGCCACGCTATTGCGACTGGCGCTGAATGTAGCTTCAACCCGCGTCGTGCTACTAGATGGACATATGGGTGGTGCAGCCGCGGGGAAAGTAATTGAGTCATTTGGTGCAGTGTTGGTGGGCGGTAACTATGTTGTGGGGTTAGTGGTATTTATCATACTCGTTATCATTAACTTCGTTGTGGTTACCAAGGGCGCGGCGAGAATCTCTGAAGTCAGTGCTCGATTTACCTTAGATGCGATGCCTGGTAAGCAGATGGCGATAGACGCAGATTTAAATGCGGGCGTCATTGATCAAGACGAAGCTAAGCAACGACGAGATGATGTTGCCCAGGAAGCTGACTTTTATGGGGCAATGGATGGCGCAAGCAAGTTTGTGAAGGGCGATGCGGTCGCCGGGATTCTGATTCTATTGATTAACATTATCGGCGGGCTGATCATTGGTATTAGCCAGCATGATCTGCCATTTTCTGAAGCGCTCGAAAAATATACTTTGCTGACCATTGGGGATGGTTTGGTTGCGCAAATTCCATCGCTATTGTTGTCTACTGCTGCAGCGATCATTGTAACGCGAGTGAATAGTTCACAAGACATGAGCGAGCAGATCATGCGCCAGATGTTTGCTAAACCGAAGGCCCTGGGTCTTGCCGGAGGTATTTTGTTCGCTCTAGGCATTGTACCGGGTATGCCCCATACAGTGTTCTTGTCTCTGGCGGTAGCTGCTGGTATAGGCGCATGGTTTATAAACCGTAGAAACGAAGCTGTGGTTTTAGAATCACCGGCGGAGGTAGCTGAAACCGTTGAGCCCGAACGAGTGGATGTGAGCTGGGACGACGTTATTCCGGTCGATACACTGGGTCTAGAAGTAGGCTACAAACTCATTCCCTTGGTTGATAAAACTCAAGGGGGAGAATTGCTTAGTCGTATTCGAGGTGTTCGCAAAAAACTGTCCCAAGAACTAGGGTTCTTAGTTCCAAGTATACATATTCGTGACAACCTAGATTTGCTGCCCAACGTTTATCGCTTTACGTTGACCGGTGTCATCGCTGGAGAAGCCGAGATTTACGCAGATAAATTTATGGCGATTGATCCGGGCGAAGTATTTGGCCAGATCAACGGCATTGCTGCCACTGATCCAGCTTTTGGGCTGCCTGCTTTCTGGATCGAAGAGAAAGAAAAGGATAACGCTCAAACGTTAGGCTACACCGTGGTGGATGCCAGTACGGTGGTGGCCACACATGTTAACCAGATTATGTTGGATAACGCAGCCGAGCTATTGGGTCATGATGAGGTTCAGCATCTGGTTGATTTACTGGGTGAAAGTTCACCCAAGCTGTCAGAACAACTCGTTCCGGGTGCGATATCACTCTCAGGATTGCTCAAGATACTGCAAAATCTGTTGCGAGAAAAAATTCCAATCAAAGACATTCGAACTATTGCGGAGTGTTTGGCAGATGGTACGGCAGGTACTGTCGCTTTGGAAGACCAAACCAATTTGGTGCGCACTGCTCTGGGACGCATGATCGTACAGAATATATATGGCAATGAGTCTGCATTGGAAGTGATTACCCTAGACCCTGAACTAGAACAACTATTGGTGCAGGCAAAATCGCAAGGGGGTGCAGATGCTCCAGTGATTGAGCCTTCGATGGCAGAGAAGTTGCAGAAGTCGGTCATTGATGCAGCAGAACAAAGAGAAGTGCTCGGAAAGCCCGCGGTTATTTTAGTGTCGTCGGCAATACGTTCATTGTTAGCAAGGTTTGTAAAAGTTTCACAAGCCGTCATACACGTTTTAGCTTATGAAGAAATACCTGACCATAAGCAGATAACAGTAGTGTCTACTATTGGTCGTACCGGATAAGGCGAGATTATGGAAATTGATAAAACTTCACCGATTCAAACTTTCACCGCAGCCACATTACGCGAAGCCCTGGCCATGGTTAAACGTGAATTAGGGGCTGATGCTCTTATTCTCAAGCAACAACGAGTTGGTCATCGTGTAGCGGTACAGGCAAGTTTGGAAATGCCCGTCGTTGAGTCTCAGGTAGAAGTGGCCAGCATTCAAGGGTTGGAAGCCCCACCGTTCGGATCGAAGCATTATCGCAATCTCGAATCTCGGGATGGGCAGGTAACTAAAGTACGGCCTACTCGGGTTTCGGATTTAGCCTATAGGCAGGCAGATATTTCTAACCTGTTTGGCAGTTATCGCTTTGTGGGTGCTTCAGGTGTTGGTAAGACCACTACGGTTATTAAGTTGATGGTTGAGTGGGTTATGCACAACGGCAATTGCGGTATTAAGGTCATATCCACCG
>QIGT01000062.1 GCA_003230835.1 Gammaproteobacteria bacterium | reverse complement strand
CACTCGGTCGAGTTCTTCCTGTACACCAACAGGGCACGCCCCGGGTCGCGTAGATTCGCCACCCACATCTAGAACAGCAGCACCTTCTTCAACCATGCTGCCTGCAGTATCAAGAATTGCTTGGTGATTGACGTGTGGGCCTGCATAAAAAAGACCACCGTCGGAAAATGAATCTGGCGTGATATTCAATACCCCCATAACAAGAGGGTGGGTGAAGGTCAGGAGTTTATCGGCACATCTAAGCTGACGCATCAGCGCAGCTTAGTTTCTTCAGCAGGACCACCGATTGGCGACTCTGGATTAGATGAATCAGATCCAGTGTTGGGGGGTGGTGTTTCCACAGGAAGCCGCGGTTTTGCCCCAGCCATGACATCATCTATCTGATCTGCCGATAACGTTTCATATTCCATCAGCGCGTCAGCCATGCCATGCAATTTTTCGATATTATCTTCGAGAAGTTGCTTTGCATGGTTATAACACTCATCAACAATGCGTCTAACTTCTTGATCAATTTCCATCGAAGTAGCATCTGACAACTTCCGATGAGAACTACCTGCAGACATGCCCAAAAATACTTCGCCGTCATCTTCGTCATACATGATCGGGCCCAACTTCTCAGACAAACCCCATTTTGTAACCATATTGCGAGCTAGTTGGCTGGCTCGCTCAATATCGTTTGAAGCGCCAGTCGTAACATACTCACCACCGAGTATAATTTCCTCGGCAATACGCCCTCCGAACAGGCTGCAGATCTGTGATTTAATGCCTTGTCTACTCAAGCTGTAACGATCTTCCTCAGGCAGAAACATGGTCAAACCGAGGGCTCGTCCACGCGGAATGATGGTTACTTTGTAAACTGGGTCATGGTCTGGCATCAAGCGTCCGACAATGGCATGACCCGCTTCATGATAAGCTGTATTGCGCTTCTCTTTTTCGGACATCACCATAGATTTGCGCTCTGCGCCCATCATGATTTTGTCCTTAGCGTTGTCAAAATCTGACATCTCAACCAAGCGTTTGTTAGATCTCGCCGCAAATAGTGCGGCTTCATTCACCAAGTTGGCCAAATCTGCACCCGAAAACATCGGCGTACCACGAGCGATGATGCTGGCTTCTACATCGTCAGACAAGGGTACTTTGCGCATATGCACTTTTAGAATTTGTTCTCGGCCACGAATATCAGGTAACCCGACAACGACTTGGCGATCAAATCTTCCAGGGCGAAGCAATGCCGGGTCTAATACGTCTGGCCGATTAGTTGCTGCAACAACGATAACCCCGTCGTTGGCTTCAAAACCATCCATTTCAACCAACAACTGGTTCAAAGTTTGTTCGCGCTCATCATGTCCACCACCCAGGCCAGCCCCGCGATGGCGCCCCACGGCATCTATTTCATCGATGAAAATGATGCACGGCGCTTGCTTCTTCGCTTGTTCGAACATGTCTCGCACTCGAGAAGCACCCACACCAACAAACATTTCAACAAAATCAGACCCTGAGATAGAGAAAAACGGTACTTTGGCTTCACCGGCGATAGCTCTGGCCAGCAACGTTTTACCGGTGCCAGGTTGACCAACCATGAGAATACCACGAGGAATATGGCCACCTAAGCGCTGAAACTTGCCCGGATCCCGCAAAAACTCCACCAGTTCTTGTACTTCCTCTTTGGCTTCATCAACCCCTGCCACATCTGCGAAGGTTGTTTTGATTTGGTCTTCCGAGAGAAGGCGCGCCTTGCTGCGACCAAACGCCATAGGACCACCACGGCCACCGGCACCACCCTGCATCTGTCGCATAAAGAACATGAAGACAGCGATGATAATTAGAATTGGAAAACTGGCGATGAGAATTTGGGTGAGGATACTCTGCCGTTCCGGCTCTTCAAATTTCACATCAACATTGTTTGCTATCAGTTCGTCTTGCAGCTTCTGATCATTTGTTGACCAAATCACCACATAGCGATTATCCGCTTTGTCTTGGGCATATATTTTATCGCCCTGAATAGCCACTTCGCTTATCTGGCCATTGTTGACGGCCTTAACAAAATCGGAATATGACATTGGGTCTTGCTTGGGTTCCACGTTGAAATTTTGGAACACGGTGAGTAAGACTGCGGCAATAATCAGCCAGAGTAGTAAATTTTTTCCCATATCAGACAAGGGACATACCTCTATAGTAGCGAGTCGAATAATAGCGGGTCGAATCCCCTTCACAAAGGAAAACTACCCGGGCAATTTAGGCATATTTATTGCCTAAAATAGTTTCAAGTGTCTCTACATACACTATAGATGGGCTAGCCTACACCAATCTATCGACACCGTCCTCATAGCTACAAACTGTGAGGTGCAAATCAATCAGCCTCTCGATTCAGAGGCCTTATAGCCTTGAGCGACCACAAACACCTCTCGGGAGTCTGGCCGCGATGCCTTGGGCTTAGTCAAAACGGCTTTTGCAAACACCTTTCTTAGCCCATTCACCCAAGCATCGAGACCGTCGCCTTGAAATGCCTTCAAAGCCAACGCACCACCAGGTTTCATCCACCGATGGCATGCTTGTAGCGCAACATCAGCTAAGTCCATGGTACGCGCTTGATCCACGGCACGTATCCCCGATATATTGGGGGCCATATCCGACAAAACAAGGTCCAGCGGACGATTTTCCAGGGCAGCTGTAATTTGCTCGTCCACCTCGCGATCTCCGGCCAGACCTTGTATCACTACGGTGCGAGCTCCGGCGGTAATGGCCAGCGGGTCCACCGCAATCAACAAGCCTTTAGAGACCTTATCTTCCAAATAGTTCGTCCACCCGCCTGGCGCTGCTCCCAATTCTAGTACTCGAGATTGCGCCTTGATGAGGCGATATTTCTGATCAATTTGCAGCAACTTGTAATGGGCTCTCGAGACGTGGCCTTTTGCATGCGCCTGGCGCACAAAATAATCTCGCTGCTGACGCTGTAACCAGCGAGAACTCGACTTACTACGTTTTGATTTCCCAGACATATGCGTAGAATACCCCAATGACTCTGACTAGCAGCGAAAAAAAGCCACTACGACAAATTGCCCATCATTTACAAGCGGTGGTCAGCATTGGCGAGAAAGGCTTGAGCGAAGGCGTGGTTGCAGAAACTCAGCGTGCACTAACCGATCACGAACTGATTAAAGTTAAATTGGGAATTACTGACCGGAAGCAGCGAAATGAGTGCGCGGACGAACTCGCGAAACTGTGTCAGGCCAGTGTGGTGCAGTGTATTGGTAAAGTCGCAGTACTATATCGAGCAAGTCCGCAAGCCAACCCGAAGCTTTCAAATATCAATCGATATTCCTAGACGAGGTACTTAACGTCAGAGATCTCATATTCTTTATCCCCCCCTGGGGTGTTGACCATCACAACATCGCCAACAGATTTGGCAATCAGTGCCCGCGCGATAGGGCTCATGACTGAAATCTTGCCCGCCTTTAAATCTGCCTCATCTTCACCCACTATTTTGTAGGTGACGCCTTCATCGGTATCCACATCTAACATGGAAACCGTGGCAGCAAATATAACTTTATCGCCGGGTGGAATTTTCGAAATGTCGATGATTTGAGCATCGGCCAACTTACCTTCAATATCTTGAATGCGGCCCTCGTTAAACCCTTGCTGCTCACGCGCAGCATGGTATTCGGCGTTCTCTTTGAGGTCACCATGCTTACGAGCTTCGGAGATCGCTTGGGTGATTTCTTGGCGCAAACCCGTCTTACGATGGGCCAGTTCTTTTCTGAGGCTTTCAGCACCCGAAACGGTCATTGGTACTGGCATAGGCTTTCACCCTCTACTTGGTTTGGACTGTCCGCGCGCAGTATATAGCGCGACAGACCTAAGAATTCAATTTGATACTATCGATCCAAGGCAGCATGAAGATCCTGCAACCTTTGCACGTTTTCTCCCTGCCCCTCACGAATGGCAATCGCAATGGCTTCTCCACCGGCAAGTGTAGTGGTGTAGCACACTTTTTTCTGTAAGGCGAGCCGTCGAATCACAGCAGAATCTGCGATCGACTGGCGACCTTCAGTAGTATTGATGATGAGATCAACTTGCTCATTCTTCAACATGTCAGAGACATCAGGTCGACCTTCATTGACCTTGCCAATAAGTGCGCACTCTAGCCCACCTTCGATGATCACCCGTCGCGTCCCCGGGGTGGCGACCAAGGTAAAACCAAGATTCACAAAAGCAGCCACAACCGGTACAAGATGCGGCTTGTCAGATTTTTTAACACTGATAAAGGCTCGTCCACTCTGAGGCAGTATCTCCCCCGCCCCTAAAGATGCCTTAGCGAACGCTTCACCGAAGGTTTCACCAATGCCCATCACCTCACCCGTTGATTTCATTTCCGGCCCAAGAATCGGATCAACACCTTGGAATTTAGCAAATGGGAAAACAGATTCTTTCACATTGAAGGTTTGAGGAATGACTTCTTGGGTGAACCCCTGTTCTTCAAGGCTGCTTCCCACCATGCAACGAGCTGCAATTTTGGCCAGCGATCTACCAATGCATTTGGACACAAAGGGTACGGTTCTTGACGCACGAGGGTTCACTTCTAAAACAAAAACATCCTCTCCTTGAACCGCCATCTGTACATTCATAAGCCCTACCACGCCAAGCTCTATAGCAATCGCTTTGACCTGCTCACGAATAGTGTCTTGGATACGCGGGTCCAAATTGTAGGGCGGCAAAGAACACGCAGAGTCGCCGGAGTGAATTCCCGCCTGTTCTATATGTTGCATGATGGCGCCGATAACAACTTGTTTACCATCACTGACGGCGTCTATATCCACTTCTAAAGCTTGATCTAGAAATCTGTCTAGCAATACAGGCGAGTCGTTGGAAACATCGACCGCATTATGCATGTAGTGCCTAAGTTCGTCGTCATTGTAGACAATTTCCATGGCACGACCACCTAATACGTAGGACGGCCGCACAACGATCGGATAACCTATCTCTTGAGCCCGTTCGACGCCTTGTTCAGCTTCAGAAGCCACTCTATTATCAGGCTGGCGCAAGCCCAGCTTTTCGACTAATTGTAGGAAACGCTCCCGGTCTTCAGCTCTATCAATGGCGTCCGCACTGGTACCAATAATAGGCACACCAGCGGCTTCGAGGTCATTAACCAGCTTTAGTGGTGTTTGCCCACCAAACTGCACAATCACCCCTGTCGGTTGTTCTATATCTACTATGGCCAACACATCTTCTAAGGTGACGGGCTCGAAGTACAATCGATCTGAGGTATCGTAGTCTGTCGAGACTGTTTCTGGATTACAGTTGACCATGATGGTTTCATAGCCATCTTCACGCATGGCCAACGCTGCGTGCACACAACAATAATCGAATTCGATACCTTGGCCAATGCGGTTAGGTCCACCGCCTAGCACCATGATTTTTTGTTTGTCACTGGGGTTTGATTCGCATTCTTCTTCATAGGTTGAATACATATAGGCACTGGCGGCTGGAAACTCGGCCGCACATGTATCTACTCTGCGATAAACTGGGCGTACGCCTAACGCCTGTCTCAAGCTGCGCAACTGTTTTTCATCACAGTCAAGCAAGCTGGCGAGGCGCGCGTCAGAAAAGCCCTTGCGCTTCAGCGCATACCAAGCATTTCGATCCAACGCTTCAGCGGCTTGATTTTGCAAGCCTTTCTCTGTCTTGACCAGATCTTCTATTTCAGCAAGAAACCAAGGATCGATCTTTGATATGTTAAAGGTCTCTTCCAAAGTCAGTCCTGCACGAAAGGCATCCGCCACGTACCAGACTCTTACTGGACCTGGGTTGCCTAACTCACGCTTCAGCTTCGCCATCGCCTCTGGTGCTTGCAAGTCTAAAACCGGATCGAAACCCGACATGCCTGTTTCTAAACCCCGCAAAGCTTTCTGCATAGATTCTTGGAAGGTTCGGCCAATCGCCATTACTTCGCCAACAGACTTCATCTGCGTAGTGAGCCTGTCGTTCGCCTGGGGGAATTTTTCAAATGTAAAGCGTGGCACCTTGGTGACCACATAATCGATACTGGGCTCGAACGAGGCAGGTGTAACGCCCCCGGTGATTTCGTTTGCGAGTTCGTCTAGCGTATACCCTATAGCCAGTTTTGCGGCCACCCGAGCAATGGGGAAACCTGTAGCCTTCGAAGCCAATGCTGAGGAGCGAGACACGCGCGGATTCATTTCAATCACGACAATCTTGCCGGTCTCTGGGTCAATGCCAAACTGTACGTTGGAACCACCTGTATCCACGCCGATTTCGCGCAGAACCGCAATCGACGCGTTGCGGAGCAGCTGATATTCTTTGTCTGTTAGTGTTTGCGCCGGCGCAACTGTGATGCTATCGCCGGTATGCACACCCATAGGATCAAGGTTTTCAATACAACAAACGATGATGCAATTGTCGTTTCGATCTCGCACCACCTCCATTTCAAATTCCTTCCAACCCAACAACGACTCATCGATCAACAGTTCGGAGGTGGGGGATAGGTCAAGACCCCGCGTACATATTTCGATGAACTCTTCACGGTTGTAGGCAATGCCGCCACCACTGCCGCCCATGGTGAAAGAGGGCCGAATTACACAAGGAAAACCCAATTGGCTTTGTACCTGTAATGCCTCTTCCACACTGTGTGCAATGGCAGAACGAGGGGTTTCCAAACCGATACGCTGCATAGCACGATCAAAGCGCTCACGATCTTCAGCTTTATCAATGGCATCTTGGGTGGCGCCGATGAGTTCGACATTATGGGCATCTAAAACGCCTTCACGGGCTAAATCTAGCGCACAATTCAGAGCAGTTTGGCCACCCATGGTAGGCAGCAAAACTTGCGGTTTTTCCTTGGCAATGATGCGCTCAACAGTGCGCCATTCTACCGGCTCAATATAGGTGGCATCCGCCATTGCCGGGTCAGTCATGATGGTGGCTGGGTTCGAATTCACCAGCACTACTCGATAGCCTTCCTCACGTAGAGCCTTACACGCTTGTGCGCCCGAGTAATCGAACTCACAAGCCTGACCGATGACAATAGGACCAGCGCCTATAATAAGGACCGTTTCGATGTCGGTTCGTTTAGGCATTTTCTTTAAGCACCATCCGCGTGCGTGGTCATCATATCGATGAATTTGTCGAACAAATATAAACAGTCATGCGGACCCGGACTTGCTTCCGGATGCCCTTGGAAGCTAAATGCGGGCAAATCCGTACGCTCAATGCCTTGCACAGTGCCGTCAAACAAAGACACATGGGTACATTTCAAATTATCTGGGAGACTCTTACCATCTACAGCAAAACCGTGGTTTTGACTGGTGATGAGCACTTCTTTGGTTTGGTTATCTTGCACGGGGTGATTTGCGCCATGATGTCCGTGGGGCATCTTTAGCGTACTTGCGCCACTGGCCAAGGCTAATAATTGATGGCCGAGACAGATACCAAAAATGGGTACGCCTGAGGTCAGCAGAGATTTGAT
>QIGT01000301.1 GCA_003230835.1 Gammaproteobacteria bacterium | reverse complement strand
AAAACTCTTAGGACCAATCATTCTTACTCTTGGTGTGACCATGGCGTTCACACCTCGGAGCCTGCAGGAGACGGCCAAACAATTCTTAGCTGACCGACCGTTGATTCTGATATCCGGGGTGCTTGCGATGATCGCCGGTCTTTCAATTGTGAATACGCATAACCTGTGGAATTGGGATTGGCCGCTCATTATCACGTTGTTTGGCTGGGCGCTTGTGATTGGAGGGATGTTTAGGGTGGTAGCACCAGGTCTTGTACTGAAAGTGGGTGAGTCGATGATAGACCAACCCATCATGACTAGGCTTGTGGGTATCTGCTGGGGCTTATTGGGTGCGTTCCTAACGTTCAAAGGATACGCCTAGAAAACGGCACCTTTGAGTCTGGGCAGGCACCTGCTGCATATGAGTCAATCGACGCTATCAATAACTATAAGATCTGCTGCGTTTTTGCATGCTGGAACGGCATAGGGTGCCAGCGCATCAAAGAACTCCACCGCATCGTACGCGACTTCGGGTGGCAGAAATCCTTTTTTCTTAACCTTTCCCTGTATAAACAAGCTAACCGCAACAACAAGTGGAATGCTGGTCATATCGGCCATGCCCGCGCCGGGCAATCCTTTAAGTTTCAAACCGATATAAGCGTCTCTCTCAGACCTTTTGCCTTTCGCGTAAACATAAAGCAGCGGTAGTATTCCCTTTTCGACATCACCATCTGCAGGTCCTGTGGCGACCTTGTTACCGGAGAAGCTTTCCTCCAGCATTACTGCAGCTTCATCCGGCGAAATATCTCCACCATCAACCGCACTCATTAATTCGGACATTTGAGCTATGTCGTCTTCATTGCCAAAAACCAAACAAGCGCTATCCTGTATTTGCGGGTATGTAGTGGCTAAGGTGATTGGTTCTGGGTGCCCAAGCACATAACCCGATGTCACGCCGCTACCTAGATCGTTGAACTTAATCTGTTGTAGTGGTGCTTCTTCAACAAATTCTCCACCCTTCCGCAACATAACCCTACCAGTCAGTTGATGGACGGTATGAACCGCAGCGGCGGTGGCTGCGCCATCGGGCAAGTCGTCTGTATCAACTGTAATTGCATCAGTATTGATACAGATATGAATCTGGTCAATTTCATCAAGCTTTTCGATAGCCATCTTGGCTAACATATTTGTCATACCAGGGCATCCTCCCATTGTCACGGCAGTAATGCCTGCCTTTCTTGCAGCAGTATCATACTCCAGCATTTCTAGTGTGGGTTCCCAGTCATCATTTATGTCAAAGTAGTTACATTGTGCGGTAATAGCAGCCTTTAGGACCGGCACCCCAAATTTGTAGAATGGTCCTGTCGTATTTAAAACAATGTCAGCGTCGAACAACAACGAATGTAAAGCTGGTTCATCGAGAACATCAATTGCGCTGCTTGACACGTGAGGGCCATACAGGCCCGCAACAGCATCCGCTCTTTCTTTATTAATGTCTGCAACAATAATTTGTGATGCGATGCCAAGCGCCTCAAGGTGTTTGACAGCTCGTCGACCCATCGTTCCAGACCCACCCAATACAACAATTTTCATCTTCTTCCCCTAAATCTGGTGTTAGTTTTATGACTAGTACTCAATTTTCTGTGTATAAACACGTGTAACGGCTTCACGCATTGGGAATCCCAAAGTGCCACCAAGTCAGACTAGGCACTCTTAAGCTGTCTCAGAATTCCAACCCATCCGAGCAACGCTACCGGCACGAATAACCATCCCTGAGGCATTTCTATGTATGGTTGCTCAACCATTATTGGTAATGCGATACCCCACAATCCAAACGCTGCGGCTAAAGCTGTGATGAGTATTGCAACGTCTCTACCAAACGCCGAAAACGCCGCCCGTATCATCCCAACTGACATCAGCAGCAGTGTGATACTCACTAAATGCCAGCAGTAGTAGTTCAAATACTTAACGGTTTCGCCAATATCATTTGCCGCAAGCAAAGGCACCGCGACTTCCGCGGTACCACCAAAAAAATGTGCCAAAAATATTACTGCCAGCCAAACCCCGCTGGTCAGATGCCACTTGTTCATGTTTCTTCCTCAAAGAAATGGACCAACATCAGAATAATATGCTGATGTGCTTTGCCAGAATCGTTGCTTGATCAAAAATTATCTCGCGCCGTTCTAACTCAAAGCCAAGATGGGTATCCTTTTCCACGATAGTATCGGTACGAGTTCCTGCAAAAATCTCCACGGTCCGTTCAAGATGGTTGCGATAGACGATAAAATTACTCGTTACCTCCAGCAACTCACCTTGCGCAGATTGCGTTGCTGTAATATTGGTTATCAAGCGACGGGTACGGGACATTGGTTCCTCCGACCATGCTCGGCCTGTTTGAATTTTTTTAACGCGACGGGAAAGACTATCTTTGGACTCGTCAAAAATCGCCAAGTCTTCTCCCGAGCTAAACTCATTGTCAGGATCTTTGGACATGACGTTGTAACGAGTAGGTGCAAAGTACACTACATCTTCGGATATCAACGAGAGCCATTCAGAAAACTGGCGATTGTCGAGTAAGCGCGCTTCCGCGTATAAGAATTGCTCTACCTCATGGTGTAGTGCCAGTTCAACGCGCTGTATAGATTTTGTTATCGCTTGTGCTTTCATGTGGTCTCTCCAATTGATGTTCTATCACGCCAAGTGAGGTCTACTTCGCATCCAAAAATTCGACAACTGCCTGTTGAAATTTTTGCTCTTGCTCAATTTGTACCCAGTGCCCGCACTTACCAAAAATGCGGAGGTCCGACGATTCAATTAGCTCGTTTAATCGCACTGAATTTTTTGCAGGGATAATCCGGTCCTCACGTCCATGGAGAATGAGTACCCGGTGCTTAATGGCAGAAATTATCTCCTCAGGAAGACCTGGGGTCGGGGTTCCGACTATTCGCCTATCCAGAGGCAGCAATTGAAGAAAAACCTCTTCGGCTAGTTCTGCCAAACTTGCCTGGTATCGTTGGGTGACTAGGTCATCCGTGACAATCTCGGGATCGTAGACAAACCTTAAAAATAATTCCCTCATGTTTGCTTCGGTGGGCTGGTAGGACCAAGAAGCCAATAACCCCTCGCTCACGAAACCCGGCAAACCACCAGAGCCCATCAAGACGAAACGATCAACCCGCTCTGCTTCTCGCGTCGCGAGGGCAAGAGTCATTGCCCCGCCAAACGAGTTACCGACAAAGGAAGCCTTTTCGACCTCTAACATGTCCATGAATCTTGTCAAATGCTCCATCCAGAATGACATCGTATATTCTCGATCTGGCGTACGTTCGGTGAATCCAAACCCCGGAATATCCATGGCGATAACACGTCGTTTTTTCGTGAGGAACGGCATGATTGAATGCCAATTCGACCATGCCGATACGCCTGGTGCAGATCCGTGTAACAAGATGACAGGAGCACCCTCACCCTCGTCGTGGTAGTTGGTGTCGATTCCGTTGATGGATATGATTTTTCCAATGGCCGGATTCATCTTGATACTTCCTCGTAAGTCTCTATTAAATTAGGTTGCTATTTCAGCGTTGACGCTTATCGGATCGCAAAACCGCAGTCACACTCGATCACCGAGCCAGTCATCGTGCGAGACTGCTGCTTTGCGGCAAGCAGAACATAGTGGGCCGTGTAATCTTCTGCAGAGGGAAGAAAGGGTAGTGGCAATACGCCGCCAACTATTTTCTTTAGCGGTGTATCCGCTAGAGTACGGTTATCTAGATTCAGCGCTCTCGGGCCCCGTAGATCTGTAGGAATCGCCGCCGGAGCGACCCCGTTAACTCGAATAGTCGGCGCAAACTCGCTGGCGAGTTGTTTGATCAAACCCACCACGGCATGCTTTGACGCCGTGTAGAGAACCCCACCACCACCTGGATGGAATGCGGCGTTAGACAATGTAAACGTGATCGAACCTTGAGTTGCAGCCAACGCTTCTCGCGCCGCCAAGGCGCTAAAAAGGTACCCTTTTACGTTGACATCAAAAACCTCATGGAATGCCTCGTCCACCTTGTCCAGTGGAAGATCCTTAGCAGCGACACCCCAGTCCCAGATGCCGGCGTTCGCGATTAACGTATCGAGTTTGCCAAGTTCAGCACATGTCTTTGCGACCGCTGTGTGGTTGTCTTGCAGATCTCTCACGTCACCGTGGATGCCCATAACACCAAGCTCGTGCTCAATAATCTTAAGTGCTTCGACAGACTTGTCCATGACCGCGACTTTGGCGCCCTCTGCTAAAAATCGCTCTGCTATTGCTCGACCTAGCCCAGAAGCGCCTCCGGTGATAAGTGCAGTGGTGTCGACAAGCCAACCCAAGGCGCCTTTATCTCCTACAGTCATGCGTTGGTCTCTTTGGCTTTCTTCGGCTCAAACAAACTATGACCCCAAATACTGGGGGCATCGTAGCGGCCGACTTTCCATGTTTGGTCGTCTATCAGGCGTCCGTCGCAGCCTATCTCTAAGTGAAAGCCGCCTGGCGTGATCACATAGAAGGAAAACATAAGATCATTTGTATGACGCCCGAGGTCATTTGCGAAAGGCACTTGCTTTTCACGGGCGAGATAGTAGGTGGTCATAACATCGTCAATGTTGTCCATTTCAACCATGAAATGGAGTAGACGCTTGGGTGTCTTAAAAGGTGCAAGTGCTACGGTATGGTGTCTGGGATTACAATGCAGGAAGGTCAATGTCAGATTAAACGCAGCCATATGAATGAAGTCACTGAACTTGAAACCCAAGATTTTGGTATAGAAATCTGTACTGTGTTCGATGTCTCCGGTTCCGAGTACAATATGCCCTAAGCCTAAATCCCCCGCGTTGAACCTGCTGATTCTGCGCTCAGACTTAAATGGAAGCTCCGGTGAACCATGGCTTCCATAGCTCAATTCAATCGCAAGACCAGACGGATCAGTTAACGTGACCATGTCAATCACGCCGCGCATGTCTATCTGCTCTTTAGTACCGCGAACATAACTAAACTGATTTTGTTTCAGGCGATCTAACAACTGGCCGAATTTGTGCGGATTTGCGACATCAAAACCTGCAACAGCGATGTCGTCTTTATCGCCTTGCTGCACAACAACGCGACGGCTCTGTTCGTCCATTCGGTAGAGTGCGCTACCGGATGCGTCCTCCCCTGCATACTCCATTCCTATGAAATCAACGAGAAATTCGCGCCATGCGTCCACGTCGGTTGCGTCTAAAACAATGTAAGACAGTGAAGAAACACCGGCGCTCACGAGACTTCCTTAAGCGTGGCGCTCATGTCGCGCCAGGTTGGTGCTGTTAGCATCTCTTTCCAACGTCGATAGAAGAGTCTTGCGCCTTCTTCTGCATATCCGAAATTTATGGTTCCCGGAAACCGCTCGTCTTGGCGGGCATGACCCAAACCCATACCTGAATTTAGGCTGGTGGATTGTGCTTTCGTACCCCGGAACACTCGCTGCATTTCTGCCCAGTTTTCTGTGTCATCTTGTTCAAATGTGCCAGACGGGCTAAAAGTCCGAATGATATTTTTCCTTAACGCCTGGACAACCCCATCTGGCGCCGATGCATTGACAATGATCATGGACCAGATTTCTGTTTCATCTGGTCCTTTTGGGTGCCAAGTCCTTATTGTGAAGGCACCAGCACCTAACAGTGAAAAGTTGGGGAATACCGTCGAGTTCATGCCAGCAATTTCGGCTACTCTAACTTTTCCTAATCGCTGCAAAGCTTCTTCACGTTCTGGCCCCATTATGAATTCCATCGCCGCCGGACCGGACCCAGCATTGCTGAATGGGCTTGACCAAAAACTACAAGCATGACCTTCGGCACAACCGAACTGATTTCCATCTTTAGGAAAACTCGCCATGGACGGGTCGGCACCCTCGGGCAACTGAGCAATCATGGCTGAAGCGTGAGAGTAGTCGACGTGATACATGTCATCGCAAAACTGCTCAGCAGCCATTTTCCAATTCGAGGGTATAACCCACTTGTGCACACCACCTAAGGCTCTCGTACCTTCGCCCGATCGGTCCAGATAATGGTCAAGGTAAAATGTCATAGGGCCCAAGTAAGAGGTTAGCGAGGGCGCGTTCGGGTCCCACGTACCAAATATAAGCCCCTTGTAGGATTCGACTTTTTCTAGCTTCGGCGGGCCCCAATCTTCAAGCTTAATCTCGTTACGATAAGCTTCTTTTTTCATCGGGACGTTGATTAGGTTTCCTGCGCGATCATAAGACCAGCCGTGGTAGCTGCACGTAAATGTTTTAGCGTTGCCACAATCAGTTCGACATATTTTCATACCACGATGTCTGCACATGTTCAGAAAACCTGAAACACTGCCATCGGCTTGTCGGACAACTAATACTGCGTCTTCGCCGATATAGTTCTGAAAGAAATCTCCTGGGTTAGGTATTTGTGTTTCGTGGGCTAAGAAATTCCACGATCTGCCGAATATATTTTTTAGCTCTAGTTCGTAAAGGTCTTTGTCGACGTAAATACGAGGGTCAAGGGTACCGCGGTCATTGTCTATCAACCCATTGATGCCCTCTTTCGTCCATTTCGACGATTGAAAATCTCCGTTTGTATTTGTAGATGACGACATTTACTCTTCCCATTAGTCCAACAAGTGTAGGAAGATACTTCCGTCTGGAAGGGTCTGTCATTGCTTGATCGTCCGAAGTAATTGTGCAGAAGTCCCGCATGTTGCTCACCAAGGGTCAGCTAATAACCAGGAAAACGCATGTCTAGGACCAAATCAGTAGCTGCTCGCTTTCTACCTCGTTTAGATGACCTGGTCTTGAATGGGCTAACCTTTAGAACACTTGCGGCTGCAGCGGATACTGAATACGAGATCAGACAACCTCAGTATGTTTTTCTTTATCGCGTTGATAGCGGCGAAGCTTGGTTGTCCCATTCAACCCTAACTGAATGCTTGTACCTCGCGGCAGGTGATATTGTCTTGGTGATGGATGGAGCGCCACACAGCCTGCGGACAACACATCATCAGCCTTCAAGCCAAGTGATACCATTGCGCGACCTCGAATCCTTCAATCGATTGCGGGGGTCGAACCTACACCCGAGTACGACCTTTCTCGTTGGGTCCGCAGACCTGGAAACGCACTACGGGTTGCGCGTCTCACCCCCAATCGTCCATGTGCCAAAAACCTTTCAGAAACAAAACCCGATGATCTTCGCTGTTGCGGAGCTGATCGCGCTACAT
>QIGT01000382.1 GCA_003230835.1 Gammaproteobacteria bacterium | reverse complement strand
GGTTCACGCGCAAAAGCGCAAGGTTCACTCGATACTTTGTTCTATGGTTTGCTCGGGGGAAAAAGCTAAAGAACAGGTCGTGTCGGCAATGAATAAGTCGCGGTGGTTTGATTCTCCCAAACAGAATCTAGCTTTATCGGAAACTTCCACAGTCGATGCACATGCTTTAGAACGGCCTCGGTAGAATCGGCCATGGGTCGGCGAGAAAACTGATTGTGCTGCAGTTTCATGCTGCGATCACCGCGCACATCGACACTCACGACCTGTATGTTAGGTTCTTTATCGCCCATGTTATATTGGCTAGCCAATAGCCCTCGCAGTTCCCGATAGCCGGGCTCGTTGTGTATTGCGCTAACCAGGATGGTTTCTTCCGCGTCGTCGTCCACCACCCCGAACAGCCGTAGATCTCGAATCACCTTTGGTCCTAGAAATTGCAGTACAAAACTCTCATCCTTGAAATCTCGCATGGCCATAGGCAAAACCTCCAGCCAATTTGCGCCTGCAATATCAGGAAACCAACGCCTATCTTCATCCGTTGGGTGTTCACATACGCGCCGCAGATCTGCAAAAATAGCAAACCCCAGAGCGTAAGGATTGATGCCATTATAGCCAGGATGGTTGTATGGCAGCTGGGTCAATACGGAGGTATGCGAAGCCAAGAACTCCATCATAAATCCGTCAGTGACTCGATGCCGATCATACAACTCATTAAGCAACGTATAGTGCCAAAAACTCGCCCATCCTTCGTTCATCACTTGAGTTTGTCTTTGCGGGTAGAAATATTGGGCCAACTTGCGGACGATTCTGACAATTTCTCTCTGCCATGGCTCTAGCAGCGGCGCATTCTTTTCAATGAAGTAGAGCAAGTTCTCTTGAGGTTCTTCCGGGAACACAGGCTCAGTGGAAACTTCCGCCGTTTTGGTTTTGGGTAGTGTTCTCCATAGGTCGTTGAGGTTGCGCTGAATATATTCTTCTCGTTCACGTAGGCGACGCTTCTCTTCTTCAGGACTGACAGGACAGGGCCGCTTGTAGCGATCTACCCCGTAGTTCATTAATGCGTGACAAGAGTCTAAAAGTTCTTCCACCTGATTCACGCCATGCTTTTCTTCGCATTGGGTGATGTAGTTTTTAGCAAAAACCAAGTAGTCGATGATACTGCTGGCATCGGTCCAAGTACGAAATAGGTAGTTGCCCTTAAAGAAAGAGTTGTGCCCATAACAAGCATGCGCGATCACCAGCGCTTGCATGGCCATGGTGTTTTCTTCCATAAGGTAGGCAATACACGGATCAGAGTTAATCACGATTTCATAGGCTAAGCCCATGTGTCCACGTTGATAATTTTGTTCCACCTCAACGAAGCGCTTGCCGAAAGACCAGTGGCTGTAGCCGATTGGCATGCCCACGGAAGCATAAGCATCCAACATCTGCTCTGATCGAATCACTTCTATTTGGTTGCGGTAAGTATCCAAACCAAACTCGTCGGCGAGATTACCAATTTCATGATCATAGGCTTCGATCAACTCAAAGGTCCACTCACTATCGGTCGATATCGGCCCAGACTTTGGAATGTGATTTGTATTAGTACTTGTGTTAGAACTTGTCTTCATAGTTGCCTCACTAAGCAGCTACCCTTTTTTGAAAAAGTTGCCGGAATACGGGGAAAATATCGCCCGCTTCTCGAATGTGCCGTTGGGCAAACACATCTTTAAATGACTCCCCTAGTTTTTCATACTCCTCCCACAACGCCTGATGGTTCCTCTTAGTGATTTCTATATAGGCGTAATGTTGCACGCCAGGCAGAATCGAAGTTTCTAGCAGTTTTGTACACGCAGGGGAATCATCGTTCCAGTTATCCCCATCGGAAGCTTGAGCACCGTATATATTCCAGCTTTCATCGCTGTAACGCTCTCGCATGATTTGCGCCATAAGATCCAAGGCACTAGACACAACTGTGCCGCCGGTTTCTCGCGAATAGAAAAACTCTTGCTCATCCACTTCCTTGGCTACCGTATGATGGCGGATGAAAACCAACTCAGTCTTTTCGTATTGTCGTTTGAGGAAACTGTACAACAGCAAGTAGAATCGTTTGGCGATATCTTTGGTAGCTTGATCCATCGACCCAGAAACATCCATCAAACAAAACATCACCGCCTGACTGGTTGGCACTGGTTTTTGCACGTGTAAGTTATAGCGCAAATCAGTGTCATCTAAGAATGCAACTTTGCGTATACCCTTCTCTAGCTCTTCGATAGCCTTACCAATGCGCCGCAGCGTAAACTCATCGCCTGAATGTTGGGCCGCTAAAAGTACCTCACGCATGGCGTCTCTTTGTCTCTTTCGCTTCGCGTTGAGAGCGATTCGCCGCATTTTGGATGCCTTCATCGTGCGCGCTACAGAAAGCTTTGCAGGAACGCCATCATTGCTAAACCCGGCATGCTCATAGGTAAAGCTATTGCTGCCTTTTAGATGGCGTTTGGTTAGATTAGGCAGCTCCAAACCTTCAAATAGCACCTGCATGAACTCTTCGGAGGTCAGCTGGAAGATAAACTCGTCTGAGCCTTCACCTTCATTTGACGCCTTACCCGATCCATCCCCCTGCCCACCTTGGGGACGCGGCACACGATCGCCCGCAATATAGTCTTGATTACCTGGGTGTACGATGGTGCGACGGCCGCCGGGGCCGTGGCCAAATACCGGCTCCGAAACATCGCCGGCAGGAATAGCCACATCCTCACCTCGCTCCATGTCGGTAATGCTGCGACTATTAACCGCTTCTTCAACAGCCTTCTTGATATGCTTTTTGTATCTGTCGATGAAACGCCTACGGTTCACCATATTCTTGTGCTTGGCATTTTCCCGGCGGTCGATTAGAAAAGACATAAGATCTCCACACTGTGCCGAAAACTAGACGTAAAACTATTACGTAAAACTATTACGTCAAACTATTGCGATTTACGCACCCGCATATACCACTCGGACAACAGGCGAACCTGCTTTTCTGTATACCCTCGCTCTACCATGCGCGCCACGAAATCTGTGTGTTTACTCTGTTCTTCACTGCTGGCTTTGGTGTTAAAGGAGATCACCGGAAGCAAGTCTTCGGTGTTGGAGAACATCTTCTTCTCAATGACAGTGCGCAATTTCTCATAGCTTTGCCAAGAGGGATTTGTACCATTGTTATTTGCGCGAGCGCGTAAAACAAAATTCACTATCTCGTTACGGAAGTCCTTGGGGTTACTGATACCGGCAGGTTTTTCTATCTTCTCAAGCTCTTCATTGAGCGAGGCCCTATCGAGAATGTCTCCCGTCTCTGGGTCTCGAAATTCTTGATCTTGTATCCAAAAGTCTGCGTAAGTGACATAGCGATCAAAAATATTCTGGCCGTACTCGGAGTAAGACTCCAGATAGGCTGTTTGAATTTCCTTTCCTATAAACTCAACATATTTCGCAGAAAGGTACTCTTTAATATAGCCCACGTAACGGTCACGTACTTCCTGGGGATAGTTTTCTCTTTCTATTTGCTGTTCAAGCACGTACATCAGATGCACTGGATTGGCAGCCACTTCGGTGGGGTCAAAGTTAAATACTTTTGACAAAATCTTGAACGCAAATCTTGTAGACAAACCATCCATGCCTTCTTCGACACCGGCAAGATCCCGGTACTCCTGCATGGTTTTAGCTTTCGGGTCCGTGTCTTTTAAGTTCTTACCGTCATACACACGCATCTTAGAAAACACATTAGAGTTCTCGGGTTCACGTAGACGGGACAAAACAATAAATTGAGCGAGCATTTTGAGCGTGTCTGGTGCGCAAGGTGCCTCGCGTAACGAACTGTCGCTGACCAACTTGTCATATATCTTCATTTCTTCAGAAACACGCAAGCAGTACGGAACCTTTACGATATAAACTCGATCTATAAAGGCTTCATTATTACGATTATTGCGGAAATTTTGCCATTCAGATTCATTGGAGTGTGCCAACACCACCCCGTCGAAAGGAATGCCACCAATCGCTTCAGTACCGTTGTAGTTGCCTTCCTGGGTAGCTGTAAGCAGTGGATGCAAGACCTTTATGGGTGCCTTGAACATCTCTACAAACTCAAGCAAACCCTGATTGGCCTTACACAATCCACCGGAATAACTATAAGCGTCGGGGTCATTTTGGGCGAAGTCTTCGAGGCGACGAATATCAACCTTACCCACGAGGGCCGATATGTCTTGGTTATTGTCATCGCCGGGCTCTGTCTTCGCCACCGCAATTTGATCGAGAATCGATGGATAGAGTTTAACCACTCTAAACTGCGATATATCTCCACCATACTCTTTAAGGCGCTTGGTTGCCCAAGGGGACATCACCCCGCCTAGATAGCGTCGTGGAACATTGTATTCGTCCAACAATAGCTGTCCGTCTTCTACGGCATCGAACAAATTCAGTGGGCTTTCGTTAACTGGCGAACCCTTCAACGCATAGAAAGGCTCTCGCTGCATCAAGGATTTAAGCTTTTCCGCTAAAGAAGACTTACCACCACCTACAGGTCCAAGTAGGTACAAAATTTGTTTGCGTTCTTCCAAACCTTGAGCAGCATGCCGAAAGAACGACACAATTTGCTCTATGGCTTCTTCCATGCCGTAGAACTCATCAAACGCTGGATACCGTTTAATAATTTTGTTTGAAAATATTCGAGAGAGTCGCGAGTCTTTAGATGTGTCGACAAACTCGGGTTCGCCAATCGCGAGCAGGAGACGTTCGGCAGAGGTAGCGTAGGTTCGAGGCTCCTCCCGACACAACACGAGGAAGTCATCGAGGGCCATCTCCTCCTGTTGAACAGCGTCGTAACGTTCCTGGAAATGTTCAAAAACACCCATAACCAATCCTCCGTGAAAGGACCCTCACCCTGCGTGAGGGTTTAGTAACCAAACTTGGTCCACAAATTTGGCTCCTAGTTTTAGACTAGAACGGTCCCATTAAAGTTCAAATTGAGAGTTAATTATGTGACGCAGATCGTAGTTTTCACTCCAGTTTCCAGCATCATTGCTGTCAAGTATCTTCCCCACACAGCCCCGGTATCTAGCGCGATAATGTCTGCAACGCCAGTAACACCACCGATTGCAGCCCAGTGGCCGAACATCAGTTTTAGTCCTACAAATTTTTCCTTCGATAGTTCATACCAAGGTTGCCAACCCGCAGGCATTTGATCCAAAGTCCCCTTATAAGAGAACTCTAGGGTTCCATCGCCACGTATCAACCGCATACGTGTTAGGTAATTTGTTATAGACCGGGCTCGCGCCATACCCACTAAATCACCTACCCAGCATGAGGGTTCATTGCCATACATTTGCTGAAAAAAGGTCGTGTAGCTCAGCTCGCTATCTGCTCCTGAGATCACCGCCTCTACTTCCTTTGCGTAGGCGGCTACTTCAGTGAGCGTCCATATATGAGGTATGCCCGCATGGGACATGGCGTAGCCAAGCGAAGCATCGTAGTGGAATAGTTTTTGTCCACGCAGCCAATGTGCTAGCTCGTGAGCATGGGTCGAAGCCAACAGCTCATCAAACCTATCAGCAGAACTAGGATTGTGCCCGCCAAAATAGATGGCCAAAAAATGTAGATCATGATTGCCCAACACAATCGTACACTGGTCTTGCATATCATGAATTTTTAGCAGCGTATCGTGTGACTGGGGACCGCGGTTAATCAGGTCTCCTAACAACCACAACTTGTCTTCAGACGAAAACTTTACCTTTTTTAACAAGTCATTCAGTTGCGCAAGACATCCCTGAATATCACCAATAGCATAAGTAGCCATGTCACTCAGTGGACTAAGTTAGGTTGCGACAGGGTAAACACCGGGATAGCCACCTCAAACAAACCGCCTTCATCAGCACAGAATTCGTAGCTACCCTGCATAGCACCAACGGGTGTTTTAAGGATGGCGCCACTGGTGTACTGAAATGATTCGCCCACCCCTAAGCGAGGCTGTTCACCAATAACACCTTCTCCCCGAACTTCTTCCACGCCACCATTGGCATCTGTGATAATCCAATGGCGATTTAACAGTTGACTCGTTTGCGGTCCGTAGTTGGTTATTTTAATGGTGTAGGCAAATACAAACCGCTCCGTCTCAGGCTGGGATTGATTGCTCAAATACTCCGTCACGACTTCAATGCGAATATCGCTTAAGCCGCTAGTTTCACTATCCTGGGTCATTACATCTCCACTCAATGTTTCTCTGACACTACTTCACCAGCAATTTTACTCAGCAAGACAAACTGATCAATCGTCACATTGTCGGCGCGCACGTCGGGGTCAATATCTGTTGCCTGCCAGTCGATGTTAAGTGGCTTAAGTGCATTAGCCAAACGTTTGCGTCTAGCTGAAAATGCCATTTTAAGCACTCTATCTAATCGGGGCACATCGACCTTAAGCCGATCTTCTATGATAGGGGTCAGCCGCAACACAGTAGACCACACCTTGGGTGGTGGTTTGAAACTGTCTGGTGACACGCTGAACAGCATTTCAATGTTAAATACAATTTGCGCCATGATACTGAGCCGACCCCAAGCCTTCGAGCCTGGATTCGCGGCCAACCTCTGCGCCATTTCTTTCTGCAGCATGAAATGACAATCACCAATCGCGTCAACATCTTTCCGCACTATGTTACACAACGCCATGATCAGGGGCGAAGATATGTTGTAGGGCAAATTTCCAATCACACGCCAGCCTTTGGTTTCACCAAACAAGGCAAGAAAATCTGTATTAAGGATGTCTTGGTTGATGAACTGCGCGGTCGAAAATCGCCTTTCGAGCATAGGAATCAGATCGCGATCAATCTCAATACCCACGTAACGACAAGGAACATCGGTGAGATATTGGGTCAATGCGCCTTGCCCCGGCCCAATTTCTAAAGCAGAGTCTTTCTCACGTAACGCAACCACACTAACAATTCTGTCCAAAACACCTTGGTCGGTTAAGTAGTGTTGGCCAAATCTCTTGCGTGCTCGCATGTTTAGGGAACCTCTAACTACCTATTTGAAGCAGCAAGTGAAGCAGCAAGCGATATCGCCGCTGCTAAGCTGCCGGTATCAGCATTCCCAGAACCAGCAATGTCCAAAGCTGTTCCATGATCAACCGAGGTCCGCACGAAGGGCAAACCTAGCGTGACATTGACAGCCTCACCAAAACCAGCGTACTTGAGGACAGGTAATCCTTGATCGTGATACATGACAAACAC
>QIGT01000400.1 GCA_003230835.1 Gammaproteobacteria bacterium | reverse complement strand
GATTCTTCCCGCCACTGCCATACTCGTTTGGTAAAATTTTCTCGCCCGAGCTGTTGTCGGGTTGTGTTTTCTTCAGCTAGTTGGCGTTCTACGATCATTTGGGTGGCGATACCAGCGTGGTCGGTACCCATTTGCCACAGTGTTCTTTTGCCTTGCATACGCTGATAGCGGACCAACGTATCCATCAGCGTTTGGTTAAAGGCATGGCCCATATGTAGGGTGCCGGTAATGTTCGGTGGTGGAATAAGTACACAGTAACTCTGACCGTTTCCGTTTGGCGCAAAATAGCCTGACGATTCCCACTTATCGTACAAGGTTTGCTCTATGGCTTGTGGATCGAAACTGCTATCCATGGTCTATCAAGTATCCTTTTGCTTGTCGTTCTTTTGATCACTGGTTTGATCGCTGTTTTGGTCGTTAGGGTCCTTTGAGCCGAGACGCTGATGCAGGTGGGATAACAATTCCTCAGATAATGCTTGCACGATGTGAGTGCGCAGACCGCTGATGTTGGCTTGTAGTGTTTCCGCCAACCACGCTTTAACGCTGACATCAATTCTCACTTTGAGCGCTTGGGCTAATTCATCAGTGTCGTCAGGGAACCACTCGGCGCTGTTTTGTGCAATGGTTTGCCTTGCCTTGTCTAGCACTTCCTCCACCGACTCTTGCCAGGTGTCATCTAACAAAGCTTTGAAAGTATCTGCCGAAATTCCGGCATCTTGATTGTCTTCTTCCAGTGCATCATTTAGTACGGGCACATCTGGGAAGTCAGGGTCAGCTGTTGCCTGTGGCTCATCAAAGAGATTTTTTAGTGATTCGAGGTCTTCAATAATTTCGTCCGGTTTGTCTTGCTTAGTCACTGGTTCGCCTCCCAGTCGTCTAGCTCATGGTGGTGTAGTGGGTAACCTCGGTCGCGGTAGTGTTTGTATCTGATTCTGCCTTGGTCGCGTGTTTCACCGACCACCACTTCGGCAACCCGATCAAAGCGGCCGAAAAAAGTGGGGACGCAGTTACTGAGGTTGATCAGCAAGCCTTCGCTATGCAGTGGTTCGCCGCAGCTAATGTGAATAGGAGAATCGATCTCCTGTGTATCTGGTATGACTTGGTGAGGCAGAAACCGGTGCTTTGGATAGTCCCACATAAGTTCATCGAGATGGGTTGCGTGCTGCTCGGCATCAACATGAACGTGCACCAGGTGACCTGCTTGCAAAGCCTTTAGTCCCAGTCGGCAAGCAAAACGCATGCAAGCATCTGTGGTTTGATCAGCCAAAATGTAGAAATCTACTCGAGTCATTTCGGGAAGCTCTGATTATCGAGCAGGTTAAGCGATGCCGCTTTCACTGCAAAGGTACGCAAACAACAAAGGCACGGGACGTCCAGTTGAGCCTTTACGTGACCCACCCATAAAGGCGCTACCGGCAACATCCATGTGCGCCCATTTCACGCCATCTACGAAGCGAGCAAGAAAGCATGCGGCGGTTACACTGCCTGCCGCGCGGCCGCCGATATTTGCAACGTCGGCAAAATTACTGCGTAAGGCTGTTTGATATTCATCCCATAATGGCATTCGCCAAGCCTTGTCTCCGGTCATTTGTCCTGCATCGAGAATTTGATCAGCGAGCTTGTCGTCGTTTGAGTAGAGTGCACTGGCGTGGGATCCCAAGGCGATAATGCATGCCCCGGTGAGGGTTGCGACGTCAATGATGCTTTGCGGTTTGAATGTTTGTGCGTGAGTTAGTGCATCGCACAGTACCAAACGGCCTTCGGCGTCTGTATTTAGTATCTCTACGGTTTTCCCAGATGCGCTGGTGACAATATCGCCTGGACGCGTCGCACCGCCACTGGGCATATTTTCAGCGGCAGCAACAATGGTGACCAGATTAATTGGCAATTTTGCCTCAATCACCGCCTTAGTCGCTCCTAACACAGCTGCGGCCCCGCACATATCGTATTTCATTTCGTCCATGGCGGCAGGTGGTTTAAGAGAGATACCCCCTGTGTCGAAAGTAATACCTTTGCCCACTAGGCAGTGGGGGGCAGTGTTCTTTTTGCCACCGTTGTAGCGCACGATAATCATATGACCAGGGGCATCGCTGCCCTGGGAAACAGCAAGGAAGGCACCCATACCTAGTTCAGCCATCTTCTTTTCGGTGAGGCTGGTGACGGTGACATTTGTTGCTTTGGCAAGTTTTCTTGTTTCCTTTAGAAGGTAAGCCGGATGACATATGTTGGGCGGTTCGTTGCCTAAGTCGCGCGCCAGATGCATGCCTTTGTCTAACGCGTTGGCCATACGCACGGCACTTTTGGCGTTAGTTTTATTGTGCAGATGAAAGCGTGTGGTGGTGAGGCTTGGTGGCGTGGGTGCTGAGGGTTTGTGTTTACCATATCGATATGCGGCATTTGTCATGGCGTGCGCTAGAGTACTGATTTTCCAATCGCTTTTTTTACCCGTTACCTTAACGTGATCAAAAGCATAAACAACACTCTTTATGGGCAGCTCTAGTACCCTCTTGGCTGCTGCGCTGGCCAGTTTTCTAAAACCGTCTGCATCTAAAGTCGCGTCGCCTGCGCCGACAATCAGTAGGCGAGGGATTTTTCCAGGCAAATTGACACACACTGATTGGTATGGCGTGTCTTTAAAGTCTTGGCTTGCGCGGGTTACTTCTGCGCTTACGCCGATGGATCGAGCTAGTTTGCGCGCGGCCTTCAGCGTGGTAACGACACATGGACTGTTATGGTCCTGTAGGGCGCCATCGGTTAGGCTGTATTTCATGCTAAAGAACTCATTGTGAAAGTCCACTATTCTAATTTAAATCTGCTGTGGGTCATATGTCTGTCGCTGCCCGTTATATAAATAGGGAGCTCGCTGGGGTCTTCTTGGTAACCCTGGCGATGCTTCTGTTGGTAGCCGTCGGCGGGCGCTTTATTGGCTATCTCCAAGAAGCGGCTATGGGTAAGTTCACCGGTAGTACGGTACTGACCATCATGTATCTACGCTTGCCTGAATTTGTGCAAATGGTGGCTCCGTTTGCGGCTTACGTTGCAGTGGTGCTGACCCTAGGACGTCTGCATGCAGACCAAGAAATGGTGGTCTTGCAAGGTGCCGGTGCAAGTACAGGACGTATCTTGAGATGGCTCAGCATCACCTTAGTGCCAATCGCCATGCTGGTGGCGTTTTTTAGTTGGTATTTAACCCCTCTCTCGGAACGAGTTTTGACAGAATTTCTGGCCGAACAACGCGCTGAATCCGAGTTTGAAACAGTCAGTCCGGGCACCTTTCATATTTATGACAGCGGTCGAAGGGTCACCTATAGCGAAGCGATGAGCGAAGATCGGCGCACTTTGCTCGACGTTTTCATCAGCCAACGTTTAGATGATGGGCGTCAGGTTACAGTGTGGGCACAAAGAGGCCGCCAGTATGTTGACCCGCAAAGTGGTTCGCACTATTTGATTTTGACGAAGGGGCGTCGCTATGAAGGCACCCCAGGGGATGCTCATTTTAGAATCATTGAGTTTGACGAGTTGCGTCAACGTCTTGAAGTGTCGCACAGAAGAGCAGATGACCGATTTGATGTTCAGGCGCAAGCTACTTTGAGCCTCGATGACACAGTAGAAGCAACAGCTGAGTGGCATTGGCGGCTTGCGATGCCGCTGTTTTGTTTGGTGGGTGGTTTGTTGGCCCTGAGTGTTTCCCGGGTAAAGCCCAGACAGGGGCGCTTTGCTCGAGTTGTGCCGGGTATGTTGGTGATGTTGTTCTACTATTTGTCGCTTTTAATCAATCGTAATGCCATAGCGCAAGAACAAATCCCAGCCATGTTAGGTTTGTGGGGTGTCCATCTCGCATTCTTACTAGCGGCTCTGGTTGGGTTGTCTCGCTTAGCCAAACCTGTACGCTTTTAGCTTCACTTTTTATCTTTGGGTAACTCCACCACAATGCTGTGGCTCGCTAGGTCGTGCCATGTCTGCTTAAGGCTATTCGAATATAGCCAAATAAAACCCAGACCCAATAGGGCGAAGGAAAAAGGCGCAACCGCTAAGCGTATGGCGATTTGTAGCAGAGAGGCAGCTTTACCTGACTCGTCCACTAATTTAATACGCCATGCTCTCATACCCAGTGTCTGTCCTCGGTTGTAAAGGAAGTAGACATAGAATCCTAGCATTTCGCATAGCAGAATACTCTGCACGCCGAGACCACTTTTCGCCTGCCCATCATCAATCGCGATCCAGATGAACAACGTCATCATCCACAGTGCCATGATCAATAGCGTGTCGTAGAGGAGGGCGCCGAGACGTCGTCCCAGGCCGGCAGGACTTGCTTGTACGATATTGACGGCGGGTGTTTCCAAAAGACGAAACCACATTGTACATGGGCTGCGGTTTGTCTTGTAAGTGGAATGGCGGTTGTGCAAAATGCCGCCGTCGAGAAGACGAGGCCTGGGTGGCGAAATTGGTAGACGCGCCGGATTCAAAATCCGGTTCCCTCACGGGAGTGTCGGTTCGACTCCGACCCTAGGTACCATCCTCTTTCTCATGCCAATTAACATTGGTCGGTAAAGCCAGTGCAGCTGTGAATATAGAAGATTTTCATTACGACTTGCCGCAACACCTCATCGCTCAGTTTCCAGCAGACGAGCGCACGGCTTCGCGGCTGCTCTGTGTTTCCCCCGATGGCGTTAGCCACCATGGCTTCGCAAATATTGGCCAGCAGCTCGAAGCGGGTGATCTTCTCGTGCTTAACAACACCCGAGTGATTAAGGCTCGATTGCTCGGTCAGAAAGACAGCGGCGGACACGCAGAAGTGTTGGTCGAGCGAGTTGTCAGTGAGCACCAAGCACTGTGCCAGGTTCGGGTGAGCAAACCGCTCAAAGTTGGACGCAGTATCCAAGTGAGTGAGTATGTTTTGCAGTTAAAGGAACGCCAGGGACAATTCTTCTTATTAGATTTTTCTGCTCCGGTATTACAGGTGTTAGAGGCATGTGGCCATGTGCCGTTACCGCCCTACATACAACGTGGCGATGATGACAGCCTGGATACCGAGCGCTATCAAACCATTTTTGGTACGCAGCCAGGTGCTGTGGCCGCGCCTACAGCCGGTTTGCATTTTAGCCACGCGCTAATGGAAGAGCTGGAATTACGCGGCATACAGCTGGCAAAGGTTACATTGCATGTCGGCGCGGGCACTTTCCAGCCAGTGCGCGGCGAGCTTGCGAATCATGTCATGCACAAAGAGTGGTTTGAGGTCAGCGAGCAGGTGGTGCGGGCGATCCAACGTGTCAAAGCACGAGGAGGCCGAGTGGTTGCAGTAGGAACTACCGTGGCGCGAGCGCTGGAGAGTGCCTTCGACGACACCGAGCAAGCGTTACAACCATGTCTGGGAGATACCCAACTTTTCATTACCCCTGGATTCAAATTTAACGTGGTAGATGTACTGATTACCAATTTCCATCTGCCAGGATCTACCCTGATGATGTTGGTGTGTGCGTTTGCGGGCTACCATCGAATGATGGCGGCGTATCGTGTTGCCGTGGAACACGAGTACCGATTTTTCAGTTATGGGGATGCCATGTTTTTACACAAAGACTGTCTGCAAACAGTTGATGTTTGAGGTAATTGCAAGTGATGGAATGGCACGCAGAGGCGAACTCACGCTAGCTCATGGGGTGGTGCAGACGCCTGTGTTCATGCCCTGTGGGACTTACGGAACGGTAAAAGGCATGACGCCTCAAGCGTTAACAGATGTTGGCACGCAAATTTTGCTAGGTAATACTTTTCATTTGATGCTGCGTCCCGGAGATCAACAAATCGCGCTGTTGGGTGGGTTGCATGACTTTATGCACTGGCACGGTCCTATTTTGACCGACAGTGGCGGCTTTCAGATCTTTAGCTTGGGTGATTTGCGAAAATTGAGTGAATCGGGCGTGGTCTTTCGCTCGCCAGTTAATGGCGACAAAGTGACCCTAACGCCTGAATCGGCGATCCAAATACAGCGCAATTTGGCTTCTGATGTGGTCATGGTGTTAGACGAATGTACCGCGCACCCAGCCACCTATGCCCAGGCGCGTGTGTCTATGCAGTTGAGTATGCGATGGGCACTTCGCTCACGGGTGGCATTCGATAAGACACAAGGCAAAGGGGGTAATGCCGGTGTGTTAAACCCGGGTGCAAAACTGTTTGGTATTGTGCAAGGAGGCATGTATCAAGACTTACGTTTAGAAAGCTTGGCGCAGTTGCAGCAAATAGGCTTCGATGGCTACGCGATCGGTGGGTTATCTGTAGGCGAGAGTAAGCAGGAGATGGAGCAGGTGATGTCTGCTCTGCTGCCGCAGATGCCGCAACATGCACCTCGCTACTTGATGGGGGTTGGCACCCCACTAGATCTGCTGCGTGGGGTGGAATTAGGCGTAGATATGTTTGATTGTGTCATGCCCACTCGCAATGGCCGCAATGGGTATCTTTTTACTTCAACTGGCATGGTGAAAATCCGCAACGCAGCCCATAAAAACTCAGATCAGCCTCTCGACCCCGCGTGCCAATGTTATACTTGTACGAATTTTTCGCGTGCCTATCTGCATCACTTAGACAAATGTAAAGAAATTCTGGGTGCGGTGCTGATGACGCAGCATAACCTTCACTACTACCACGACCTCATGGCTCAATTGCGAAGCGCTATCGAAACGGGTACATTTCGCACCCTCGTCGAATCTCTCCACAACGATTGGAATGCCCATAAATGAATTTGTTCGAAACAACTGCGTATGCAGCGGCCGGTGATCTCGGTGGCGGAACAGGATTGATCAATTTTCTGTTTCTTGGCGGCTTTGTGCTGATCTTCTATTTCTTGTTAATTCGCCCACAAAACAAACGACGCAAAGAGCACCAGAGTTTAGTGGGTGGCCTTGCAAAAGGCGATGAAGTGGTCACATCAGCAGGAATCGTCGGCCAAATCAATAAGGTCGAAGATGACTTCGTCAAGGTGCAGGTGGCAGACAATGTTGAACTACGAATTCAAAAGTCAGCCATCGGCGCAACCTTGCCCAACGGGACAATAAAGTCTCTTGATTCAGGTAAGTAAGAGTTAAGTATGGCCCAGGACGATATTGGTGTAGGTGGCCCACCGCTACTAGGTGTGCGCCGACAAAGTACAACACCGCCTAATTCCTTCAGACTATGGCAATACCTGCTCATCCTTTTTGTCGTGGTAATGGGTGCAATTTATGCTGCCCCAAATTTATTCCAACCAGATCCTGCCTTACAAATTCGTCCCAGG
>QIGT01000401.1 GCA_003230835.1 Gammaproteobacteria bacterium | reverse complement strand
ATAGAAACCACCTCGACCCCATCGATACAGGCAATGGCGTCCAGATGTTTGTTGGCAAAAGCCCCCTCGCCGACCATACATATCTTCATTACCTATTGCTTCTCCATGTTCTCTAACACCACTACACCGGCACCCGTATTGGAAATAGGTACATGGTAATGTTTGTGTATCAGTTTGGCCTTGGGTTGGAGTGCGCCGCGCATCACTAACCACATGATGGTTTCAATACCCTCGGTGCCAGCTTGCTGCATAATCTCGTCATTGCTCAAGTGCGTCAGCCACTCTGGATCGTCTATAAATTTCTCTATGCACAGCAAATCAAAATCCACATTGATAATACCTGCGCGTTCGCCTTGCAATTGATGGGACATGCCGCCGGTGCCAAAGATCACCACTTTCAGGTCTTCCGGATAGGATTCAATGGCTTTACCCAGGGCTTGACCCAACTGATAGCAACGTTTGGCAGTGGGCAATGGATGCTGCACAGTATTGACAACCAACGGTATTGCCTTCACCGGCCACTTCGGAAAATGACGCCACATCAGGGCCATGGGTGTGATAAAACCATGGTCCACTAACACCTCCTGACACATTGTCATATCAAAATTCTGATTAACTAACGACTCAGCTATGTGCCATGAAAGCTCTGCGTCCCCGTCAAAAGAAGCAAGTGTTTTGAGCCCCCAGCCTTCATCAGCATTTTCATAACGATCCGCACAACCGATGGCAAAGGTGGGGATTTGGTTCAGAAAAAAATTCAAGCCGTGATCGTTGTACACCACAATAGCAACGTCAGGGTCAACCTTAGTTAGCCATTCCTTAACCGGTTCATAACCATCGAAAAAGCGCTTCCAGTATGGCTCCTGCTCAAGGCCCTGAGTCATGGCATTAGCAATCGCCGGAATATGTGAGGTAGTCACCCCGCCTATGATTCTAGCCACCCCAGTATCCTCCTAACTTTTGCATTTTTTCTTCGAAGCCTTCACCTGCTTCAACAAGTTTAGCCTTAAACTCTTGCGTGCTGATACCTTGGAACGACGCTCCGGCGTCTTGTATCGACAGCCCATAATAAGTTGTCATTTTTGCAAGGTAATATATATTGCCCCCCTGGCGTAACAAAGACAGAAAATCAGCCGCCAGCACCGCGGCGGTTTGCTCGTCAGTTAACGCGTATTTACGGCAATAAGCCGCTTTATCTCGGCTAAATTCTTCGCGATTTTCTTGCCTGTTAAAGGAAAACGCCATCTTGTTCAGCGCATAACCTTGATGTGATCGGCGACCGTCAAAGACGTAAGTTCCGGGGATATCATCGTACTCATGTTTTTTCCACGTCATCATTGCTCTCCGCTAATTATTTCTGTCCAGAAATTGCCGTCCTGGCAATTTCCTCCCAACGGTTTCTTGCAGAAACCTTCCAAAACCCTACGGATTTTGTCTCGGGCGTCCTACCCTCGCTAGCTCTAGTCCTAAATACTGAGTATTTTGGACAAGAACTAATTAGTTTCTGTCCAGTAAAGGCGCATTGGGTTATCCACCAACAACTTCCTTTGCAGCTCCTGGGTTACCGCGATGCGAGGAATTACATCTACCAGGAGCCCGTCGTCAGGCATGTGGGTCTTCATGTTTGGGTGTGGCCAATCTGTACCCCACAGCACCCGATCAGGAAAACGCTCCACAATCCGGCGCGCGAAAGGCACCACATCGCTATAACCGGGTGGCCCGACCTTCGATAGGCGCTCCGGGCAACTCACTTTGGACCAGAAATTGGGGTTTTCATCCATCAACCTGACAAAGCGGTCAAACTCGCCACCCTTTACGGACTGGGTTACGTCGGGACGACCCATGTGATCAACAACGACAATGGTCGGCAACGACACAAAAAGATCATAAAACTCAGCGAGATCCGGCGCTTCGAAATAGATTACAACATGCCAGCCAAGCGCCTTAACCCGTTCGGCTAGCCCAGTGAGCGTAGCGACAGGAAGCACATCTACCAGACGCTTAACAAAATTAAAACGTACACCGCGCACACCCTGCTCGTGCAGTTTAGAAAGCTCGTCATCGCTCACCTGGGAATTAACAGTGGCTACACCGCGCGCCAGTCCACGTGCTGCCTGCAATGCATCAACGAGCGCTCGATTGTCGCTGCCATGACAGGTCGCCTGGACAATGACATTGCGCGCAAACCCCAGGTGATCGCGCAAGGACCATAATTGTTTTTTTGGAGCATCACAAGGCGTGTACTTGCGCTCGGCCGCATAAGGAAAACGTTCACCCGGGCCAAACACATGACAATGGGCATCTACAGCACCCGCAGGCGGCGTAAAGTTCGGCTTTGACGGTGACGGGTGGTAGGGTAGCCAGTCTGCGTCAGTCTGAAAACGGCTCACTTGCCCCTCTCTTTCAGTATTGTATCCAAGCGCGGAAAAATCCGGCGCGCGTTACCTTCATAAACTTTGTACAGGTCTTCATCACACAGCCCCAGCGCATCAACATAACGCTTAGTATCGTCAAAATACTGACCCGTTTCTGGGTCAATTCCTCGTACGGCACCCACCATTTCAGAACCAAATAAAATGTTATCAATGTCGATCACCTGGAACAGTAAATCAATGCCGGGTTGATGATAAACACACGTATCGAAAAACACGTTTTTCATAACATGTTCTGGCAAGGGTGGTCGATTCAACATATCTGCCAAACCACGATAACGCCCCCAGTGATACGGAACAGCACCACCACCATGGGGAATAATAAAACGCAGGTTAGGGAAATCGGTGAACAGATCACCCTGGATAAACTGCATAAAAGCAGTAGTATCAGCGTTGATATAGTGCGCGCCGGTGGCATGAAAGTTTGTGTTACAGGAGCTGGATACGTGAATCATTGCGGGTACGTTGAGCTCTGTCATTTTTTCAAAGAACGGATACCAGCTCTTGTCAGTCAGTGGTTTTGAGGTCCAATGACCGCCGGATGGATCGGGGTTCAAGTTGCACCCAATAAACCCAAGATCATTAATACAGCGCTCTAGTTCGGCAATCGAATTCTCAATGGGCACATCTGGCGACTGCGGTAGTTGGCATACGCCGACGAAATATTCGGGGTAAAGATCGACAACTCGTTTGATCAGATCATTACAAGCGGCCGTCCATTGCTGTGAGACACGCTCATCACCAAGATGATGAGCCATGGCAGACGCGCGCGGCGAAAAAATTGTCATATCCGCTGCTCGTTCGCGTAGTAATCTCAGTTGATTCAGCTCCACACTTTCACGTATTTCGTCGTCACTGATCGCTCCCGGCCTGGGTAGCGGCAAGTCCGCATCGAAGGCGGCAAGTTGTGCTTCGCGGTAACTCTGGTGGGGGGCTGGCGCGGTAGTATAATGGCCGTGACAATCAATGATCATGTTGTGTTTCCTTCTCAATCTCCTTCTCAATCTCGCGCGCGCGCGCAGTATTGATGATATCTAACATAGACACCAATTCATCCTCTTCTAAAGCGGCATCAAATTGTGACACCCATGCTTGAGTTGCCACGCAGCCAGAACTCATGTGAGGCCTGATGCCCGCAGCGCAGACAGTATCTGCGGCTTCACGCATTTCCTCAGCACGACGCATACCATGTAAGAGACTACGCGAAATCATGTAGTGCGCGCGGGCCGGCCAATCCTGCCAGGGAATCAAGTCATGCAACGACGCCATCACAGCATCTTCCACGCCATAGTGGCGTGCCGTAAGCAGCGATTCAGTTAACAGAGATTCAACCCCTTTGATCATTATACTGCGGCACATCTTGGTCGCCGCCGCTGGACCAATATGCGCTGAACAAAAGCGCATGTCGGCGAAGCCAAGATGGGTACCGACGGATAAAAAGTCCTGGGCATGTGGCCCACCAATCAATATCGGAGCATGCATTCGTTTTGGCATGATGGGTGACAAAACTGCTGCTTCAACGTAACGCCCGCCACAAGTTTCGACTACTTCCGCAACACTAATTTTAGTTGTTGGAGCCACTGAATTCAGATCAAGAAAAAAAGTCCCTGGACTCAGACTCGAACACACAGATTGTGCCGCGACAAGACTTTGTGCCGCCGTCACCGCAGAGATTACTAGGTCACAATGCGCAGCTGCATCGGTGGCAGAGGTAGCCATCTCAACCTGCGGATTAGATCGTACATTTATACACGGCTGACTTTGCGGATCGTGGAACTGCTGGTCGTATGCAGCTAACTTTATTGTTGATGCGGTGGCCAGGTCTTTAGCTAAAACCTCTCCTACTTCGCCGAAGCCAAGTAGACAAATTTTTCTAATCTTGGTCATGGGCCGCGCCAAACGGTATCGGGAATCATAACCGAGCCTTGCATCAGTAGCCGGGCCGTACGCAACAATCCAGCACCTTGCACCTGAACATCATCAGCGTCGCCGGCAATGTCGACTTGCACTGTAAAAAGGCCACTGGGGTGTTCTACATCCATGCGGGTCTCGCCTTTTTGAAACACGCTAGCACACACTTGCTGGGCGACGGATCCAGGTAATACACAGGCAGTGGCAACACTTACTGCACCCAACACACCAATTGCTTCATGTACGCGATGAGGAATAAACGTGCGAGTACAAACCACCCCACCTTCTCTGGCTGGCGCTACCAGGCTCATTTTTGGCACCGTCTTGTTGCTGACATCACCGAGGTTCATTAGCCGCCCAGCTTGCAATCGAATGCTTTCGACGCGCGTCTTCAACTCAATATCGTCTTCAAGCTCATCGGGAGATTCGTATCCTGTTTTTTGAAAATCCGACGCACGCATCACCACAACCGGCATACCATTGTCGATACAAGTCACATCAACACCATCAATTCGATCCAAGACATTGTCAGTGGGCAGCAACGCACCACAATTTGAGCCGGCAATATCAATAAATTCAAGCACAACTGGCGCCGCACTGCCGGGCACACCGTCTATGCAGGCATCCCCCGCGTAGTCAACCACACCGCCGGGGGTATGTACCCGGGCAATGGCAATTGCACCGCTATTGACCATGTGAATACGCACCTTAGTGCTGTCGTTTTGAGCCGGTATCAAACCCTGTTCAATCGCAAAAGGTCCCACGCCAGCTAGAATATTACCGCAGTTTTGAACATCGCTGACTTGTGCTGAGTCCACCGCAACCTGCAGGAACAAGTAGTCGACATCAGCATCGTGCCTATCCGACATACCAACAACAGCAACCTTACTAGACAGAGGATGGGCGCCACCCATACCGTCAATCTGGCGGGAATCTGGTGAACCCATAGCAACCAGTAGCACCTTATCGCGTAACTCAGAATTTGCCGGTAAATCCGCAGCGAGGAAATACAGCCCTTTAGATGTACCCCCACGCAGAACGGAACACGGGATCAGGGTTTGCATGAACTAGCGTCCTCTAAAGACTCTACGTACTTCAGCCCTTTAGCGGCGAGCCGCTCGCGCATATTGTAGACATCGAGGCCCAACTCGCCGGCAGCAAAACGTGCGCGTTTTTCTGCTTCGCCTGCTTCGCGGGCATTGGCTTTTTGTAAAACGGTTTCAACCTGGGTGCGAGACACCACTACTACGCCGTCATCATCCGCCACAATCAAATCACCTGGGTGTATTAACGCACCAGCACAAACTATTTGACATTGGCGAGGGTCTCTTTGACCGTGCCTTGAGCATAGATGGCACTGGACCACACCGGAAAACCCATTTGTGTTAACGCGGCAATATCACGCACGCCTGCATCGATAATCAAAGCCCGGACGCCTTGTGCTTGCAACGATTCAGCCAACAGGTCACCAAAATAACCGTCCTGGCAAGGACTTGTCGGCGTGACCACCAAGATGTCACCCGCCTGACACTGTTCAACCGCTACGTGGATCATCCAATTGTCGCCAGGTGCAACTTCGCAAGTCACCGCCGTTCCGACCACGTGGGCTGGCCGAAAAATAGGTCGCATATGAGCAGCAAGCAAACCGGTGCGCCCTTGCGCTTCGTGAACTGTGGCGACACCTAAGGCGGCAAATTGCGCCACCAAGGACGGCTTTACTCGATCAAATTTTGTCACAACTACAGGCATAACCTACCTCCTTCGGCAAACAACAAAAAAACGCGACCCACTGCCCACTCTACAACCCGTACTTTAGAGTCTGCAGGACCGCCTGCCCAATGCTATTGTTTTGACAAGCCATGAAAAAAAGATTACACGTGCAATGGTGCAAACAAACAAAGTATCGGCAACCTCTCTCAGCCTGCGCCATCTGAAGGCAGCGCGTTGCGTGGCCACCTTCGGCAACGTCACTCGCGCGGCTGCAGAACTCAACAAAACTCAATCTACCATTACTAAGTCTGTCAATAATCTGGAAGCACGGCTCGGGGTTAAACTGTTTGACCGCTCACCTCGCGGTATGGCTCTCACCACGCATGGCGTAACGTTCATTCAGCGGGTTCGCGAAGCCGAATGTCAGTTTGCTATTGCAAGCGAAATTTATTTGACTTGCACCGGAGAGTCGCTGGGTACTCGTGCCAACCCGGTCTTTTCAATGGATATCAGCAACAAACGTCTCGCTGCCTTCTTAACACTATACAACACTAGAAACGTTGCGCTTGCGGCCAGCCAACTCAGTGTCACCCGAGCCGCCATCTACAACTCCATTCGCCAGCTCGAGAAGCTTCTTGAGTTGTCTCTTTTTGCTTACTCAGGATCAAAGATTACCTGCTCAGACTATTGCGAGACCCTCGCGACCCACGTCAAATTGGCCTTTTCCCTGATCGGCCACGGCTTAGACGAGATCGCCAGCCTCAACAACGCCACCCAAGGAAGGGTTGTCATCGGCACGCTGCCTTATGCTCGCACGTTACTGATACCAAGAAGTATCCATCGTCTACTTGAGCATCATCCGCAACTGCAAATTTCTACCCGCGAAGGACCTTACGACGTGCTGGAGGCTTCGCTACGTAATGGTGACATTGATCTCATCATCGGCGCGACGCGTTCGTTGGGTAACGCCTCAACTCTGTGCACCCAAAAGCTCCTTGAAGATAAGCTGGCAATCATAACGCGCACAAGCCACCCCCTGGCTACAGCAAGCCGTGTGTCGCTCAAACAACTACAGCAATTCGGATGGATTCTACCTCCGCAACGCACCCCTGCGCGGCAACTATTTGATCAATTTCTCAGCAAGCAGAAGGCACCTCTACCACAACAGGTGGTGGAAACCAGCTCACTTTCCACAATTCGCGGCTTGCTGTTTGAAAGCAACCGCGTCGCGTTACTCTCCAGGCATCAGGTGTATTACGAAGAGCAAGCTGGGTTGCTAACCACGCTACCGATTACTTTGACAGGTACCAGCAGACCCATTGGCATAACAAGCCGGGCTAATACAACCCCTTCACCCGCAGCAAAACTTTTTATGGATTTTCTAGCTTCAACCGCAGCACAGATGAATTAATTTTCACCGCTCGGCGCCATTGGCGCCGCATTGTCATGCTGGTTTGTAGTTGTCATCCTGCATCTTGGTCCTGCGCGCTACCCACATGCGCAAAAACAGTGTAGCTGCCGTCCTCGTCTAACAACAAAATGTCGTAAGGCGAAAAGCGGTTCTCGTATTCCATACCTGGGCTACCTAAGGGCATTCCTGGTACAACAAGTCCACGCGCACCAGCGGGAGGATTGGCCAGGAAAGCAGTGATGTATTTGGCCGGAATATGCCCTTCGAAAACATAACCACCCTCTTCATCCACCGCAGTATGACAAGATTGGTGTGACGGCTTGATGCCGTTGCTGCGTTTGATCTCCGTCAAATCGTCCATTTCCTTGACCGTAACAGTGAAGCCTTTGTCTTCAACATGATCAACCCACAAATCGCAACACCCACATGTCGGCGTCTTGTAAACGGTGAGCGCATCCAGCGGGTTGGATGGTGTTTGGCTCGAGTCGCCCAGCGCAGATTGCTCGGTGCACCCGGGCATTGCAAAACCAGTAACGGCAATGAGTAAAGCAGCAGCGCTAAATCGCCTAATTATTTGCATGTCTATGATCTTTTAACTCCGTGTTGTTGACCCTTCTCTTGTCGGGTGAGGGTCGGGTCGGGCTCTGTGCCAATTTAGTTTACGCATCTTTCCACGTCTTTAGCAATTATCTAATTTAGCCATTACTTGGCCGCCAACCCCGTCTCAGAATGAGCAAATATATACCCTTGACTCTAGACTACAGTCCAGGGTTTAACATCTACAATTATGAACACACCAACTGCCAAATCGCTGACTACAGATATCAACACCAATCATTTTGTCGCCTCGATAGGGGGTATGACTTGTAGCGCTTGTGCTGCGCGCATAGAGAAGGTACTGGGCAGAGCCAACGGTATCGTTACGGCTAACGTCAACTTTGCCACCGAGAAAGCCGATGTAATTTTTGACCCGGCGCTCACCAACGTCAACACAATTTCTTCTATTGTTGCCAAAGCTGGTTTTACCGTTGCGCAGGAACAGTTTTCCTTTGGCGTGGACGGCATGACCTGCAGCGCTTGTGCGGGTCGAGTCGAAAAGGCGCTACTAAAATTGCCTGGGGTGTTAGTAGCAAATGTGAATATTGCTCTCGAGCGCGCCGATGTCACCACCATCTCCGGCCAAGTCAATCCAGAGGTACTGAGTACCGCCGTCACCAAGGCTGGCTACGAGGCCCGCTTTGAGTCGGCTACTGCGCAGCGCAGCAGCGCAGACGCAGAACACAAAAACCAAGAAAAGGCACAACTGCGCCGTGAACAAGTTGCGTTGCTAATCGCAGCACTGCTAACGCTACCGTTGGTTGGACAGATGGTAGCAATGATCGCAGGCTGGCCTTTTCACTTGCAACCCTGGATGGAATTAGTGCTGGCTACACCCGTACAGTTTGTGATCGGCGCACGATTCTATCGCTCCGCGTATAGCGCACTTAAGGCCAGGGCCGCCAATATGGACGTGCTGGTTGTCATGGGTACCTCGGCAGCCTATGCATACAGTCTGTATCTGCTCATCACCTTAGGCGATGCAGCCATAGGCCACCTCTATTTCGAAGCCTCGGCTGTGATTATCACCCTGGTGCTGCTGGGTAAATTTATGGAAGCACGCGCCAAACGCGGCACCACAAAGGCTATTCGACAGTTGATGGACTTGCGTCCAGAAACCGCCCAGGTAGAGCGCAGTGGTGAAGAGTTAGAACTGTCTGTTGCCGAGGTCACCAATGGTGATCTGGTTATTATCCGTCCCGGAGAGCGTATCCCTGTTGATGGTGAAGTAGCCGAGGGGCGCACCGAAGTTGATGAGTCATTAATTACCGGCGAAAGCCTGCCAGTAGGCAAGCAAAAAGGAGATCGGGTCACTGGCGGCGCAATTAACGGCACTGGCATGATCAAAATCCACGCCACTGCCGTAGGCGAAGACTCAACCTTGTCTCGGATCATCCGGCTGGTTGAAAACGCACAAGCAGGCAAGGCGCCCATTCAGAGACTAGTAGATCGCATCAGTGAAATTTTTGTCCCTGTCATTATAGTCATCGCAACCCTCACTTTTGGTGGATGGCTGTATGCCACCGGCAGTTTTGAGTCTGCGCTAATTGCAGCGGTGTCAGTGTTGGTTATCGCCTGTCCGTGCGCGCTGGGACTGGCCACACCAACCGCGATCATGACGGGTACAGGCGTAGCCGCCCGCTTCGGTATTCTGATTAAAAATGTCGAAGCGCTTGAACAGGCGCATAAACTAGATGCCATTATTTTTGATAAAACCGGCACATTGACTGAAGGCAAGCCCACCGTGGTCGCGATCAAAACCACCACCCCTGGCAACGAAGCAGAAATGCTGCGCCTGTTAGCCTCGCTTCAACAAGGCAGTGAACACCCCTTGGGCAAAGCTGTCCTGGACCGGGCAGCACAAGACAAGCTGGAGCTTGAATCTGTGCAGAACTTCCAAAGCATCACTGGCAGCGGCGTATCGGGGAAGATCGGCGACAGCACGGTGATTTCTGGCAACGAGGCATTCATGCAGGCAAACGATGTCACACCAACAAACCACATCGAACTTGCTGCACGCTGGGAAGAACAAGGTAAAACTGTTATCTGGGTCGCCCAGGATTCAGTGCTACAAGGTGTCATTGCCATTGCTGATTCTTTGCGACCCGAGTCCAAACCAGCCATTGAAGAATTGCGTCGAATGGGCGTTAAAACGCTGATGCTGTCTGGGGATGCGCAGCGTGTCGCCGCAGAAATTGGCCGGCAGGTTGGCATTGATCACGTCAAGGGTGGCGTGAAACCAGATGACAAAGCACGGCAAGTTAACGAGCTAAAATTAGAAGGTTATACCGTTGGCATGATCGGCGACGGTATTAATGATGCCCCTGCTTTAGCAGCCGCTGACGTCGGCATTGCGATGGGTACTGGTACAGATGTCGCCATGGAAACGGCAGGCGTAACCCTCATGCGCCCAAACCCTACGCTGGTACCCGCTGCTATCTCTGTGAGCCGTGCTACCTGGAACAAAATTCGCCAGAATCTTTTCTGGGCGTTCATTTACAACATCGTTGGTATTCCAATCGCAGTTGCCGGATATCTGAGCCCAACCGTCGCAGGGGCGGCAATGGCCTTCAGTAGCGTCAGTGTCGTGAGTAACTCTTTATTACTGCGGCGCTGGCGCCCGCGAAAGCTAGCGGTTAGTCCCATTGAATCAAATTAACAGTCGAACATCTCAGAGGAAACACACCATGGAAAAAATAACATTCAACGTGACAGGAATGACCTGTGAAGGATGCGTCAAAGGAATCAACGGCGCACTCGACAGCTATGATGGCGTCAAATCCTCCGACGCAAACCTCGACACAGGCACGGTGTTGATCGAATTTGACCCTGGGGTAATCCAACCTCCCGCTCTTGAACAAGCCATCGTTGATGCGGGTTTTGATATCACCGGTACTTAGGTGTTGACGATAGACTATGGGCCGTGTTTGGCGAGCTCGTTTCAAAATCTAGAAACACAAATGGGAAACTGCGACGACCATAGGTTTCGCAGCTATCCAATAACGCTACCCAAAACCGAAAGTTGACGCGTAAACCGCATTTGTGATTAATACAGTCCATGATGAATGCTCCGCTAATCTATCTATTTCTGATGTTCGCGATCCTCTTTCCGGCTCACGCAACTAGTAAAGCGAACGATTTAACCCCGATTCTTGAAGAAGTGGTGGTTGTCGGCAAACGCCCTGGCCCACCATTGTGGCGCGTTGATAATGGCGAGAGAACGTTGTGGATTTTCGGAACACTTGAGCCTCTACCCAGGACACTCGAGTGGGATTCAGAAAGCGTTGATTGGATCATTTCACAATCACAAGAGTACATTTCCCCGCCTTATATAAGCGCGAGCACTTCAAATCCGTTCAAGGCAATTAGCACTGTCCGAAAAATCAAAAAACTTCGAAAACTACCAAAACGTGAAACACTCAAGGACGTTATTCCTAAAGAGCTGTTCGATCACTTCGTTGATGCAAAGTCCAAATTTGCACCCCGAAATAAAAAGATGATGGGGCTCCGACCTATGTTCGCAGCGAGAGAATTGTCTGATAAAGCACTAGGAACCGTCGGGCTAACCAACCAAGCAAATATCAATCAATCTCTGAAAAAAATCGCAAAGAAACATGGTGTCGGGATTGTTACGACAAACGTTGATTTAGAAATTGATCAAGCACTAAACGTTTTCCGCGATACGTCAATGGAAGCAGAAATCTCCTGTCTAAACACGACGCTTAACTCGATCAACTCAGATCTGCAAGCTGCGTTGGAACGCGCCCTAGCGTGGGCTGAAGGTGACGTTACTCGATTGAAAGCGTTCGATTACCCAGACGTCAGCGCAAAATGTACGGACGATATTTTTAACAATTCAGCCGCTGTGACAGCGCGTGAACAAACTCGCGCCAAATGGCTCGCATCTGCGGAGCTGTCCTTGCAGAGCAACGACCTAACTTTCGCGTCACTGCCAATTCGCGAGCTGATCCATCCACAAGGCTTGTTGGCGACTTTGCGCACGAAAGGCTACGACATCAGAGGTCAGTAGCGATAGAACGAATGACTATTCGTGGGCAAATTTGGTTGAAAACGGTCTAATGTTATCTGCCGAAGAGGACGCGGTTGGCAATATGAGTTGCTGGAAAATTTATTTCCTGATTGATTTAAGGCCACCGAGCTTGCCTCGACGCAATTCAGTAGGGCTTACCCCGTAGGTTGATTTAAACAAACGGCAAAAATGGGTGTAACTGGAAAACCCCCAGCGGTAGGCGATCTGATTAACGGGTATGGAAGCGCGGTGTTTTCGCTGCAGGTCCATGCGGGCAGACTCTAGACGTTGCATTCTGATCCATGCGCTAACCGATTGTCCTTCCGCAGCAAACAGATTGCGCAAGTATCGCCCGGAAATGCCACCGGCCTCGGCAACAACATCTGGCGATAAACTTTCTTCTTTTAAGTTCTTCAAAATATATCGTTTCGCGCGTTGCAGGTGCTGCAAGCGGGTTTGGGTGCCGTCAGTGGATGTTTCTGTTTCCCCCAGCGCATCCCCAAGCGCCGATGAGAGCAAGTCGATGACCCCATCAAAAACCTGAGGCAGGCACCCCTGAGGTAAATGGGCACCAACCTTCATTAAGGTTTTGAGGTTGGCAGAAACCATTTGAGTTAGCGGGGCTTTTCCGTCAAGCCAGATGGGAGGCGACCCGGCGATCCATCGGCAACGTTCTAAAAAATGATCTTTTGGCACTTGTAAAACCGCTTGTTCGAAGGCGTTGTCAAAACGAAATTCGTATTCGTACGGTCGATCGCTATCAACAAAAGTCAGGTCACCTTCGTTGAGAGTAACCTCTTCGCAGTCTTGGCGTATTGTCCCTATACCTGTTGTCTGGCAGATAAAAATAAGCGACGACACCTCACTACAGCGGATGAGCTTCCTGCTGCGACGAACAACTTGTGCATCGGCAGCAATGGCAGAAATACCCATGTGGCCAACCTTAACCACCTGAATTCTTCCGGAAAAACTGCTGTCCTCAACCTGCTCAGATTCAAGCGGCAGGAAAGCCTCACTGGTGGCCTGTTGCCAATAGTCAAAACGTTTCGAGACATCTATGTCATCGGTCTCAAAAGTTCGAATATTGGCGTGGTTTGATAACGTTTCGTGTCCCATATGGTCGACAACATATCCCCAAATAAGATGATTATGCAATTGTTTTGTGCCGCTGTGGTCAAGTGCTGGTTTCGAAATCGGCGTAATTTTAGAGATACAACATTGGAGCGCAACCCAACAGGGGAACTAAAACATGAAATATACCAACCAAGTTATGACAGCCATCGCTGCGATTGCGCTGTTTGCTGGGTTTTCTCAAGCATTACATGCGCAGGAAGACCTTGCTGAAGGGTCACAAGTACAAGCGAATACTGGGGTACTTGAAGAAATTCTGGTCACCGCTAGGCGCCGGGTTGAGAATATTCAAGATACGCCCATTTCTATTACGGCGTTCAACTCAGACGCTTTAGCGGCGCGCCAAATAGTCAATGTTGGCCAGCTAGCGGATTTTACGCCCAACCTGACAATAAACACCTCCGCCGCCTTTTCTGGCAGTACCGCAACCCCGGCGGTTTTTATACGCGGTGTCGGTCAGGTGGACTTTACCTTAAACACGGATCCCTGGGTTGGGCTCTATGTAGATGGGGTTTACATCTCCCGAGCGGTTGGCGCCCTTATAGATCTTGTTGATGTTGAGC
>QIGT01000270.1 GCA_003230835.1 Gammaproteobacteria bacterium | reverse complement strand
TGACTAAGACAATGTCTAGGGGCTTTAAGGTGTGCTCGATTCGATTCAACTCAGCCTCGACATCGGCTGCGCAAACCAAATAGCCGTCTTCAAAATGTCGAAAATCGAGTTTTACACCGGGCTGGAAACAATATTCCAGGGGTGTTTCATCGATCGTTGGTGCTGGGTCTTTACCGTTGTTAGTGGTGGAATGGAAATGCCATGGCGCATCCATGTGGGTGCCATTATGGGTAGACAGCGTAATGGTCTCCACCGCCCAACCCTCACCGTCGGGTAGCTCTTCAGGCTTCAAGCCGGGGAAGAAGTGGGCTAAACCATTTGCTGTTTCTTGGTGGTTCAAATATTTAACCTTAGGACTGCCACCTGGGTGATCAGTGTGTTCGTTATTTTCAATGGCGACGGACAAGTCGATGAACTGTGGCATGGGGTTTTTCTCTAAATATTCTGCAACTCAGATCTTATCACTTTGAATTTTGCGATACAGTGGTGTGTAGAAGAGTGATGGAGACTGTCTTATTATGTCGACGATGCCAGCGCAGTACATTATCTACGGTGGAGAGCTGAGCTTGTTCACCCGCAAGCTCGAAGCCGCGATGATTTTCTATGGCGCGAAGTTTGATTTACGAAGCAAAAACACCGCAGATGTAGCGAACATAGAAACACGCTCGGGCACGCATCAAGTGCCTGTGCTACTGACACCTGAAAATTGGATGATTGCGGATACCACACCGCTGTTACAAATGTTAGATAGCCGGTTTCCAGATCGACGAATGTTCCCCGAGGGTGAGTTGGGAGTTCTAGTTCATGTGTTAGAAGAACATTTTGACGAGTGGATTGCTCGTGTCATGGTGCACTATCGTTGGCATTACCCAGAAAGTGCCAAGTTTGCTGCCATGCGTATGGCCGACGGCAATGAAGAGGTCGCCGAGCGGGTGATGAATTGGGGGCCGCGGGCATGCCGCGCAACGGGTACGGAATCGCCTCATCAACGCCAGGCAGCGGAACAAGAATATTTGCGCATGTTGCAAGCTGCAGAGATACAACTTCAGCAAACTGCCTTTTTGTTAGGCGAGCGACCTACCGCTCTAGATTGTATTGTGTTGGGTGGTTTGCGTGCCCACACCAATATGGATCCTGACCCCAAGCGTGTGGTTGCGCAATTTCCCTGCGTGGTTGAGTGGGCGCAAGAGCGCGCAGACGGCTGGGATGGAAAGGGTTCGCTCGCGCCGCTCAGTGATTTAACAGGTTTTGCCCAACATGTGCTCAGCGAAATGGCCAGCACCTACGTGCCTTATGTGTTAGCTAATGCTGATGCGCAAACCGCGGGGGCGAAGGCTTTTCATACGGAAATTTATTCGCAAGACGTAAGTTTTCTATCTCGGCCTTATCCAGAACAAGCTCGACAAATGTTGGTAAAGCGCATTCACGAGTTAGATACTGCGGCCCAGCAAGTGATTCAACCTTGGCTAAAAAAGTATGGCTTGGCACGTGCTTTTGAATGACCAAAGGTCTGCGAGCGTGGATTATTCATGAACAACCTACTGCGGTCGCCGATAACAGCAAAAACACAGTGCGTGCTCCTTTCAGGTACTCGACGTGCTGTCGAGCACGCCTGCGTGTCTTCCAGTCCGCGCCACCCTGTGTTTTTACTATTCTCGACACCCTCGTTACGCCTGTTCATGAATAGTCCACGCTAGGGAGATCTTAATACAATGACTAGAACAGTAAATACCGAGTTAGTAAGCCCGCTTCGATTTGCACATTTTGTGTTGCGGGTTTCGGACATGGCGCAATCTGTGCGGTGGTATACCCAGGTGGTAGGCATGGAGATTGTGCATCAAAACGAGCAGCTTACTTTCATGACCTACGATGAAGAGCACCACCGCTTGGCGTTGGCGCAAATCAAGTATACAGGGGAAGTTCCAAAAGGTGCCCCGGGGTTAGACCATGTGGCTTATACCATTGCAGATTTAGGCGGTCTCATGAGTACTTACAAAAGACTCAAGGAAGTAGACATATGGCCTGTGTGGCCTATTAACCACGGGCTAACGACATCGTTGTACTATGCCGATCCCGATGGTCATCGAGTCGAGTTCCAGGTCGAGAATTATCCTACTAAGGAAGAACTACAGAACTTCATGCGATCTGATGCGTTTGCGGCGAACCCGATTGGTGTGAAATTTGATCCGGAGGTATTGCTTGCTCGGTACGAAAACGGTGACCCTATCGAAGAACTGTTGCAGCAAGGGGCTGCGTAAAGTGGAGTTGACTAATATCTGCAAGCACTATGGTCTGTTTTAACCGCAGAGGGGCTATTGCATAACGCTATGAAATAGCCGGTGCACTGCTGTCTACATATTTATCCCGTAACACTCGTTTAAGTACTTTCCCGGTCGCGTTCCTGGGCAAAGTATCGATGAATTCAACCGACTGCGGGATCTTGAATTTGGCTAAATTCTCGATGCAATGGGCGATAACAGCTTGCTCATCTAATTGTTCGCCCGCTTTCAATACCAAAATGGCTTTGCCTGCTTCGCCCCATCGTGTATCAGGTACGCCGATGATGGCTGCTTCGGCGAGTTGTGGTAAACGGTATAAAACATCTTCGACCTCTGCGGGATAAACATTTTCCCCGCCTGAGATATACATGTCTTTCCAACGATCGACGATGAATACGAAACCTTCCTCATCAACACGCGCTGCGTCACCAGTCTTCAACCAATCCCCATCAAAAGCACTGGCGGTGCCTTCTGGGTTGTTCCAATAACCGGGCGTGATATTGGGCCCGCGAATGAGTAACTCACCGACTTCGCTATGCGGGAGTATCTCACCGTCCTCACCAATGATCTTCACTTGGGTGTGCATCACGGCTTTACCAGCAGAGCCGATTTTGCGAACGGCATCTTGGGCATCTAGGGCGATGCCGCCGGGGCTGGTTTCGGTCATACCCCAGCCTTGAGTCATCGCCACTCCACGATTTGTCCAGGTGTTGAGTATGGCTTCAGCACAGGGTGCACCTCCAACACCTGCAATTTGCAGCCGAGAAAGATCAGTGGTGTCGAATTCAGGGTGCAGCATCATGAACTGATACGGCGCAGGTACTGCGAAGAAATGACTTACCTTGCGATCGGCGTCTCCAAGTACACGCAGCGCGGCACCTGGGTCGAATTCGCGCATGAGAATAACTTCTCCGCCAGCGTGCAGTACCGGGTTTGCATAACAATTTAGCCCACCGGTGTGGAAAAGAGGCAACACCACCAGTTGTACCGTCTCTGGTGAAATACGCGCGGGTATGCCGAGATTGACACAATTTATGAAGTTCATCATATGGGTGATGATTGCGCCCTTGGGATGGCCTGTGGTGCCAGAGGTGTACATGATCATCGCGTAGTCGTCCAAACTCAGAGTTTCGCCCTGGAAGGGTAAATTCTGTTTGATCAGTGCTTCGTACTCATCAGATTGATCAAAATCAATTGAAATAATCTTGTCGATCTTACAGCGTGACTTAAGTTCTTGTGCTTGTTGGGCGTATTGCATGTCATATATCAACACGCGTGGCTCACAGTCGTTGAGAATGAACTCTAGTTCGTTGACGGTGAGGCGCCAGTTAAGAGGTACGCCGATGCCGCCTATTTTCCCGCAAGCGAATTCAAGTTCAAAGAAGTGTGGGCAGTTACGAGACAGTATGGCTACACGATCGCGTTTACCGATACCAATGCTTTGCATGTATCCGGCGAGGGCGCTACTACGTTGTTCGAGCTCTAGGTAGGTTAGTGCCGTGTTGGTGTCCAGGTCTGTAATGGCTACCTTGTTCGGGCGTGTCTCAGCTTGTTTTAGTGCCCAATCAAAATACTCCATCGTGATTCCTCTCTTGAATAGATTTAATTTCTAACCGCTAATTTTGTGTTGCAATAGTTTTTATCGCTTGCCAATGAGTTGCAAAATCGTTGTTGTCTGCGTCGCTAGTAGTTGTGCTGTATGCCTCTACTAATTCGGACCATGTGATCACGGATGAAGGATGTCCCTTTGGGAACGTTGCACGTTGATTAAAAACTATGTGAGATTCGATTGGGGTGCCGGGCGCCAGTCTGGTCACTGCGGCTACGCGGTCTTGCATGTTGGGTAAGGGATTACTAAAAGTCACACGTTGGCCGTTGTCCATGGCGGTCCATGTATCCATTTGATCGCCTGCAAAAACCTTCCCGGTCACGTTCTTAACATCTAATACCAACAAACCCTTTTGTGTCAGTAACAGATGGTCTATGTGAATCTCCCCTTCTACGCCATCGGGGATGAATACATTGACGATGGCATCTGCACTGATTGATTGTACGATGCCGCGGATTTGTCGGGCTTCTGATTTATACCATCGACGCAGCCACAGCAGTGCATACATGCTGACTAAGGTGACGCCTACGAGCATCGCAATGGATTCTGGGGTAGGAATGGCTAAAAGTTCTTCGGTGAATTAAGACACATAGACTACGGTCACTTCATCCTGAAGTGAGAGAAAATTGTCGCAGTTTTTAGGCAAGGAAGCTATGGCCAACACCTTGTGTAAGCTCCAAGCACGTGGTTGTGTCATTGTGGTAGAGGATATTCGAGACGGACAGACGTTAGATTAAATACCTGGATAAATAGAGAATAACGAGAAAATATTCGAATATTATGTAATTACGCCAAGAAAATGAGGAATATTTCAATGATACTCAGACTATAGTTAATTTCATATCAGCAACCTAAGTCGCATACCATGCTTCAACTTTTTCAAAATCATCCAAAATCAGTAGGAGAAAGCTATTTCCAACATCTTTGCCACGCCAGTGGTTTTGGCTTGCGAATGGTTTTTGCCGGGTTTGCTTGTTTACTGCACGCAGTGTTTCCCTTTATCTTTGTCCACACTGGCAGTGGCGAGATCGCAGATCTTAATAGAGTGCTAGAAGCGCGCAATGCGCAGGCTAGCGTTAACCAATAAGATATTTATAACTGAGTCCTTACTTCGGGGTGTGCCTGTCATATCGATGACCAGTCCTGTCGATGAGCATTTCTGTCGATGAGTAAGGCAGTGTAATCGGAGTGCTCAGCCAAGTGCTCCCATAGCAGCCTCAACCCCAAAACTTATGAACCCTCAAGGGACAACAACAGCAAACGACTGCTGGTGTCGTCCATGATATCGATGCCTACTTCTATTAGTATCTCCGCCACTAATGCATGTGGACTGTAGTTTGCAAGGGGTAGTTTGCAAGGGGTAGTTTGCAAGGGAATGTGAAGTTTGAAAGTAAGACTTGGATAGCCGGAGGTTTGGGGCGCAGAGCATACTTTGGTCACTTGAGTTCGTTATGGAAATCGATATGAAGACAGACACTCCAGCCGAACAGTGGCAAGCGGTGCTAACACGAAATGCACAAGCAGATGATCAGTTTGTGTTTGCGGTCATAACCACCGGAATCTATTGCCGACCTTCCTGTCCGGCCCGCCGACCCAAACGAGAAAATGTCCTTTTCTACAAAACCGGCAATGACGCCAGAGACAAGGGCTATCGGGCATGTAAGCGCTGTGAACCTGATTGTGATAACAAAGCCAAACGGCGAATCAACCTGGTGGATAGAGCTTGTCGCATTATTGAGGCAGCCCAAGAACCTATATTGTTGCGTGATCTGGCGGCGGCTGTTGACATCAGTCCTTCTCATTTGCATCGGCAGTTTAAGGTGGTGATGGGGCTCACCCCAAAGGAATATGCCCAGGGTGAGCGGGTGCAAAAACTCCAAAGGCAACTCAAACAAGAAGGCACGGTGACCGAGGCTATTTATGCAGCGGGTTATTGTTCCAGTAGTGTGGTGTATGCGGTTGCGGAACAAACCCTAGGCATGACACCAGGCAAATATCGCTTAGGTGGTAAAGGGCTTAACATTATTTATGCCTTTACACAGTCACCCTTGGGGACGCTGCTGGTGGCGGCCACGGATGAGGGGGTGTGTTGTATAGAAATAGGCGAAAACAAAAAGTTGCTTCTCATCAGCCTGAAGTCGCGATTTCCTCAGGCCAACCTTTGTGAAGGTGGGCAACCTTTAGCAAAGTGGCTGTCACAGATCGTTCAATTTATCAGTGCGCCAGAGGTGGACTTAAATTTACCGTTGGATATTCAAGGCAGTGCTTTTCAGTGCAAGGTTTGGAAAGCGCTGCAAGCAATTGGCTTGGGTAAGACCATGAGTTACAAAGAACTGGCGATCGCCGTTGGCAAACCCAAGGCGCAGCGAGCAGTCGCTCAAGCATGTGGGGCAAATAAAATTGCTCTAGCGATACCCTGCCATCGAGTAGTGCGTAGCAATGGCGAATTGGGCGGCTACCGTTGGGGTATTAGCGTTAAGGCGCAGTTGCTCGATAGGGAACGAGAAAGTCTGAAGAGGCCGGGCAGGTTAGAAAAATGAATAATTCCAAGGTCAACTTTGCAGCTATAAACAAGGCACTAGACGACCAGGGTTATGCCGTGGTGCCAAAACTACTTTCAAGCCAGGCCTGTGCTCACGCTATTGGTTTGTACGATAGGGAAAGCATTTTTCGCAAAAAGATTGTCATGACCCGACACGGCTACGGTCAGGGAGAATATCAGTATTTCAAGTACCCATTGCCTGGGTGGATAACAACACTTCGACGTGAATTCTACTCACTGCTAAGACCCATCGCTGAGCAGTGGGCAATGCAACTTAAGCTGGAAACACACTACCCCGAGACGTTAGATTCTTTCTTAGCCCATTGCTGTGCACAAGGGCAGCAAAGACCTACACCGTTGATCTTGAAATATGGCCCCGGGGATTACAATCGGCTACACCAAGATGTCTATGGGGAGGTTGCGTTCCCACTACAGCTCGCCATTTGTCTCAGCCAACCTGGGCAAGATTTTCAAGGTGGACAGTTTGTCTTGACTGAGCAGCGTGCGCGCATGCAATCTCAAGTTGAGGTGGTCGAGTTGGAGCAGGGTGATGGGGTGATCTTTGCGAATCGATACCGACCCACGCAAAGTGTACGGGGCTATGCACGACTAAATGTGCGCCATGGTGTGAGTCGAATTGTTAGCGGCAGTCGATATTGCTTGGGTATCATATTTCACGATGCAAATTGAGTGGCTTGCCCGGCGACAATATACCAAGTGACCCACAAGGCATTTATCACCGCGCCTGGCAAGTAACTACCCGTGCGACGATAGGTAAATGTGCTGATGATGGAAACAATCAGCAGCAGGGGTACAAATTGGATCATCACAATTGTGTTTAAAGGCTCGT
>QIGT01000390.1 GCA_003230835.1 Gammaproteobacteria bacterium | reverse complement strand
CCTGGCGACAAGACGCTGCCATTGGGTTTTCCGGTGAGAGGTTATGGAAACCAATATTAGCATCGCAAAACCCGATCCGATGGGCTTTTAAAGCTCGTATGTCTATCTATTGAGAGAGGTGGCGGGATGGGTTTCGAGAAACATAGATTTCACAAATATTTTATTACGATTGTTGCAGCAAGCTTACTGCTTGTATCTGCGCTGGCCTCGGCTGGACCGAGAGAACAAGCCAAGCGTTTACATGATCGACTGACAGGTGTGCCCCCTAGTGCTGGCGTGCTAGACACAATGGAACAAAGTATTGCCGCGGGCAATTCCCTTGATGCCGCGATGCAAGCTATGGACAACCCCAATTTTTACAATACGACGTTGCGCGAGTTTGCCACACCGTGGACCAACCGAGATCAATCGGTTTATGCCGACCTGAATGATTCTACGGCTACGGTAATTGGTATGGTTCGCGATAACGTACCGTTTGATACGTTGCTGTACGACGATATTGTCTACGTAGGGTCTGCCGCAGCAACCAACATGCCCTATGCGATTGATAACAATGATCACTATTTAGATTTGCAAAACGCTCGTGTTGATCTCAGTGATCCCGCTAATTTACAACAACAAACTCAATCCAGCTTGCCAGGTTCGCCTTTGGGTGCTGCAGATACGGCAGGTATTCTCACTACGCGTGGTTACGCCGAAGCCTTTTTAGTCGCCGGCACCAACCGCGCGGCCGTACGTTTTGCCACATTGAATTTCATGTGCTTAGACATGGAGGACATGCGTGATGTCACCGCCTGGCCCGATCGAATACGCCAAGATATTACGCGTTCCCCAGGAGGTGACAGTGCTATATTTCTAACCGATTGCCTTAGTTGTCACGCGGGGCTGGACAGTTTTACGGGCGCTTTCGCGTTTTACGACTTTGATGAAGGCAGCCAAAGCTTGGTTTACACGCCGGGTAACGTTCAACCTAAATTTCTCAACGATGCTCAGGTCTTTCGCTACGGTTTCGCCACTCTAGGGGATTCTTGGGTGAACTATTGGCGTACCGGTCCTAATGCCCATGTCGGCTGGAATGGTCCGGGCTCGGGAATGGGCGCGAAAAGCCTCGGCATGGAGCTGGCTCAAACTCGACGCTTCGCTGAATGCCAAGTCACTAAGGTATTTGAGAAAGTGTGTTACCGCCCTCCTAACGGGCCGGTAGATGTTCAAGCAGTGCAGACCATTGCAAATAACTTTCAAGCGAGCAATCACAACATGAAGGGTGTGTTTGCTGAAGCATCTGTCCACTGCATGGGGGAGTAACGTATGATTTCAACAACTTTACAATCCGGAACCACTCGCCAGTCACAACAGCGTGGTTGGGCAATGGGATATTTTCTAATGTTGCTCGTGGCACTTAGTACTCTGAGCGGCTGTGTTCGCAACGAAGACGCAGTGGATTCAAGTACTGATCCCGGTGTTGCACAAGATCCATCTAGCGACCCACCTGTTAGCGACCCACCAGCCAATCCTCCGCCAACCGACTTCGCGGCGTTTAGTACTACACTACACCCGGTGTTGACGGACCCCAACAACTCTTGCGTGGGGTGTCACGAACAATCTCAAGATCCGATGTTCGCAGACTCTGATGCCCAGACGTCCTATGACATCGTCACCGTCCAAGCGCTAGTCGACACATTGATGCCAAATATGTCTCGGCTTTACGAACGTGCTGCGTTTGATCGACACAACTGTGGCGACGATGCCAACTGCGACACCATAGCCGCTGCGATACTAGCTGGAATTCAAGGCTGGGTTGATGCGGTATCGAGCGAACCACCGCCAGACCCAGTGGATCCGCCTGATGATGAAATGCCACCGCCTGTAGATCCTGATCCGCCTGTGGATCCTCCACCCATGTCCGATGTCATGGTATTTGAAAACACACTTTATCCGTTACTACGCGATCCCGCGAACTTCTGTGCGAATTGTCATGGTGTGACTCAAATTCCCACTTTTGCTGTAGATGATGTGCTAGCAGCTTACAACGTCATTATCTCCCAGCAAAAGGTAGATTTAGTCAACCCGACCAACAGCCGTATCTACCTGCGACCCGCGATTGATCGTCACAACTGTAGCGGTGAGATAATTTGCGATCAAATTGCTGCCGCATTGCTCGCAGGGATTCAAGCTTGGGCTATAGACCAAGTTGTCGAGACACCCCCTGTTGCCGCAGTCGTCAGTGCGACCACCAGCGCGGCAGATGCGTTAGATGCCGCAGGACAGCGTGCTGATGCCAACTTAATCGCCTTGTTCGACTTTGAGGAAGGAAGCGGCGACACCACAACGGATACCAGTGGTGTTGGCGCACCCATTGTTCTGCAATTAGAAGGCACCGCATGGGAACCTGGCGGCGGCCTGCGCAACGACAGCGGTAAGGCACAAGCCAGTTTAGCCGACAGCCAAAAGTTGTTTAATCGCATTTCAGTGACAGGAGAGTTCAGCGTCGAGGCGTGGATTGTGGCTGACAACAACGCCCAAGACGGGCCTGCTCGAATCGTCAGCTATTCACAAGACAGCCAAGAGCGCAACTTCACCATGGGCCAGAACGCCATCTACTACGTCTTGCGCAATCGCAGTTCGGCAACAGGTGCTAATGGCACCCCTCAGTTGGAAGCATTGCAACAAGAGGTGAGCACTGCATTGCAGCATGTTGTCATGACATTTGATGAGACCATCGGTCGTGCGATCTATCTCGACGGTGTGTTGCTAGATTCTGACAACCAAGCGCAGACTCTAGATTGGAATGATCAGCAGATATTCGTACTCGGTAACGAGGTCACCAATGATCGACTCTGGCAAGGGTTGTTCCGCATGGTGGCAATTCATGAACGCGCACTGACTGCCATTGAGGTCACGCAAAATTTTGATGCCGGGCTAGGTGATTTACAGAGCCTGAGATTCGACTTGTCTGCCGTATTTGGCGACACCGCATACATAGATATGTTGTTCCGCAACATTGATGCTAACAGCTACTTATTTGCCGAACCCACCTTCGGTGGGGCTGTAACAGGGATCAGCGTCAAGAACATTCGAATAGCGGTAAATGACGCCATTCCGGTAGCTGCTCAAGCATTTCGTCGTATCGACCTAGCCACTGTGCAACCAGGCATGCAACTGTCGCCCCTTGGCTCAGTCATACCTGTGTCACAAGGTTCGGAACTCGATCAGTTCCACCTCGAATTTGAAATTCTAGGTAATGAGATGGGCTTCGCGGAGACTATTGCACCTTCGATACCTCCAGCACCCCTCCCCGATGTAGAAGAACCCGACATCGGCATTCGAAGTTTTTCACAACTCAACGACACGATGGCCAGTGTTACAGGGGTTAGCGCGAGCAACGCTGCAGTAAGTGATTTGTACAACGAATTGCTCGGACAGCTACCCGCGACTACGGACGTACTAAGTTTCGCACCGTCCCACCAAGTAGCCATTCAGCGTCTCGCAACCGGCTATTGTCGAGAGTTGGTGGAAAACAACGGCACCTGTTCCGCGTTCTTTGGTTCGTGTGACATCGATGGTGCTGCCAAAGGGGCTGTGTCAGACACTTTGTTCGACCGCTTCATGGGCACGGGTATAGCGGTACAACCTCCGCAGGATGCAGTACGTACCGAAATTGTCAGCCTGATAGATGATCTGGGCTGTGCAAATGGATGTGTTGGCAATGAGGCACAAACGACACTCAGTGCAGCCTGTGCTGCCGTGTTATCGAATAGTGCGCTAACAGTTAACTAACACATTGAGGTAATGAATATGTCCAGCTACAAGAGTCGATTCAGAAGCCAGGCACGGCGACATGAACAAGTTGAGCAACGGATAGCTGAAAACTGTAAAGCCAGCGGTCATGGAAGACCCAAATCGCGTCGTGAATTTTTGGCCAGAGGCATCATTGCCGGGACCAGCACGGTATTTTTGCCCAGCATTGCCACGCTGCTCAGCCAGTATGCCTATGCTGATTCTGATTGTGTGATTGATAATAATCCGCTACTGGGTGCCGGTAAAATACCCTTTATCGGAATTGATCAAGGCGGTGGTGCAAACATAGCGGGTTCCAACATTATTGTGGGTGGCCCTGGCGGGCAAGAAGATTTTCTCTCCGCGGCAGGCTACGCCAAATTAGGTTTACCTCAAGCCATTCTTCCTCAGACCGTTGGTGTCGACCGAACTTTTGGTCTGGCGATGCATCCTAACAGTGCCCTGTTGCGCGGCATGCTGGATAAAACAAGTGCAGCCACACGCGCCAACACCAACGGCTGTGTTATTCCGGCACGTTCCGAAAACGATACCGGGAACAACCAGCATAATCCGATATATGGTATTTCGAGAGCGGGTGCTAACGGTGAGTTTGCAGTTTCAATCGGTACTAGAAATTCAACTTCCGGGGGTCGTTCCGATGCGCCGTCAACCATGATCCAAGCCGAACTTCGACCCACCCGTGTTCGAAACCGCAACGATGCCATGGGGTTGGCCGGGGGTGGTAATGATGATGGTTTTCCAGACGGCAGAGTCGCAGCGGCTAGCGCGGTACTCACAGCATTGAAGCTCGGTCAAATCACAGAAGGTGAAGCGACAAAGGAGCTTGTGCAGTGTGGTTTTGATAAAACCACGGCGACTTTCAACACACCCATCTCGGCTTCTGATCTTGATCCGGAAGCGGATGCGGATCTACAAGCCATATTCCCCAACGGTGAGTTGAACAACGGCGACTTTGTCAAAGCCGCCGCGACCATGAAGGTAGTAGTGAACGGCTATGGAGGTGCCGGTACCATTGAATACGGCGGCCGAGACTATCATCAAAATCCACGCCCGGAAACGGATGGCAAAGACTTCTTCATCGGCCAAGTCATCGGTGGGTCGTTAGAATATGCCGCACGCTTAGGCAAACCCTTGATGATCTACGGTTTTAGCGATGGTGCGGTGTCGGCAGACACCAACAATCCTGAAGATGACGGCAACGGGGTCACAAAGTTTCGCTGGCGCTCAGACAATTCACAAACGGCGGCGAGCTTCATTCTCGCCTATAGCCCCGGCGGAAGACCAAATCTGCGTAATGGCGCCGCTTCACAGCAACTCGGCTTCTATCGAGCCGATGGCAATATAGAGACAGCTTCTAGTCCTTTTGCCAATAGCGTCACGACGTTGGCAGAAATGGTTGTTTTAAACTATCTAGCGCTGCACGGAGAACAAGCTTTGTTCGGCATGGTGTTGGACAATCCGGGTCTGGGTACAGGCGCAGCGGCTGATCCTTACATTGCTTTCGATCCGATCGTGTAAGAGAGAGAGAGGGAAAAAACTTTTGAACGCGATCGAAAACCAAGAGTCGGCACATCTGGATACTCCACCCGGTGTGTTCGACTCTTCCTCCCTTGATAGACAAGCGTACCTCTTCAGTCAGTCATATCTTGCCTGCCCAACATGTAATGATGGATCGGCGCCACTCATTCGCATCGGCGATGAATATGAATGCGCGAATTGTAGATCAACGTTCCCGCTGCTCAATTGCAGCAACAGAGAGGTCGCATGGCTTTTTGCCAATGCCGATACGGCCTTTGCCGAATGGCGAGATCGCTACTTGAGCTGCCTCAAACATCTCGAAGAAGAGGTATGTGTTCTTGAGAGGCGTCTTAAACTACAAAACGTCAACAAGCTAACAAGAGTTCGGCTCAGGCATCTTTTGAGCGCAAAACAAGCCTATGCCAAACAAATTGCTGAAATCGTTGCGCCGTTTAATCTGGCCGGTCGAGGTTCAAGCACCACTAACGACTTGTTGCTTTCCAGAAACCACGGATTAACAAGTTATATCACCAATGTGTTTCGCGACTGGGCTTGGCATAACGGCGAACTTGAGGTCATGTTCAACGTAATATCTAAACTTTTAGATGAAGCTAAGGTGAAACGTTTTGGTAAATTGTTAACCCTAGGATCGGGCCCCGGGGGTCTCACCTCCCGGTTGGAACAGTTTTATCCTTTGGATGCTTCGATCCGGTTCGACATTAGTCCTCTGTTTGCAGCTATCGATTGCGCTATGGCAACAGATCAGCAGGTGCAGCTATACGAATTCCCTATCGCTCCGTTGGACACACCAAGCACTGCCGTGCTGCGCTCCTGCCAAGACACAGATGACTGTGGCGTAAAAAATCTGTCGAAGTTAAGCAAGCAGCAAAGTGCGTTCGTGCTGGGGGATATGCATAACCTACCCTTCACAAACGCTGCTTTTGACACTGTATTGACACCGTGGCTAATCGATATCTTGCCAGGTGCACTGGATCGATGGCTAATCAAGATAAATCGACTGCTGCCCATGGGCGGAACGTGGATCAATACAGGTTCGCTCAACTTTGAAGCTAGTGATCCACTCAACAGATACTCTGCGGAAGAAACGATGGATCTATTGCAACAATACGGCTTTAAAGTGCAGGCTCATAGCTTTGCCAACATTCCCTATCTGCAATCTCCAGCCAGCGCGCATCGGCGCATGGAACGGGTCTTTAGTTTTTGCGCAGCAAAGGTTAAAGAGGTTGAACCACGATGTGAAGACGTTGTTCGCCCAAATTGGCAGCTTGATCCAACAGCGCCCGTGCCGAAAAATTCAGCATGGCAGTATGCTTGTTCTCAGCATCTGATTCGTGCTCAGGTGCTAGGGGCGGTGGACGGGCGACGAAGTGTAGCCCGCATCAGTATGGCATTGTCCAAACAATACGAACTATCCAATACCGCAGCGCGCAACGTTGTGGATTCAATTCTTCAGCAAACTATGGAAAAGCCTAAGTACTAGCTCGGATTATTCAAGAAGAAGTGTAGCGACGACGCACGGCAATTACCAAATAAACGCTGTGAATCAATAATAGGCACGAACTTCGAGTGAGGATCGGTACGATGGTCATGGTCCCATACGAGTACAAACGGATCTGCGCGTTGAGACTGCAGAACTACGGCGTTTTCGGGACAACATGCGCACCGCTTTTCCCAGAGGAGGGCTGCCACCAGAAACTGGCTGCATAACCTGCAACAGGTTGGACCAGAAGGGGACTTTGGTTGTTTCTCGAAATCGACTTCCAGCAAACACCCGCACCATTCGTTTCGTTACTGTGAAAACATCGGGCAACTATAATCTGACGTTAGATTCGCGTAGTGCGCGTCTCAAACCTGGCAACTACATCGCCGTGGTGGCTGGCGAAGTTCCACCGAGAAAAGATCTCACGCTTGGATATAGCTTCAAGGCTGTGCCGGTATCCAGTAGTGTTGCGCTATCGAAAGTAGACAAAGGCGGTTTTGTACAAGAGTCCATTAGTCTGACTACTGGGTCTATTATCCTAGGTTAATCCGCTGTCTGTTCGAGTGGTTCTATGACCTGAATTTCAGCTTACTTCCTGCCCGGTAGTTTAATTCCGGTCTTTTCCATCGCCGCCAGTTCGCGAGCCTGGGCGCGCTGAAAGCTAGCCCGTTGCTTAACTCGTTTAGCATGTGACTGGATTGTTGGAAAGGGGTCTAGCGAATATTCTGTGGTTGCCGCGGTAAAGTAACACCAATACAGGTACACATCGACAATGGACCAGTTGCTGCCATACCACCATTCGTCACCTATACGCGCTTCTATTTCTGGCAACAGTGCATTCAAATAGTCAGTCCCTTTGGCAAACACACCCGCGGTGTCACCGTCGGTGTAACGCATGGGCATACGTAGCTGGCGTACTATGGGATGAATGGTACTGCAACACCAAATGAGGTCGGCATGCAGCTTGGCTTGCTCGAAGGGGCTGTCCACTGCTGGTAGCAAGTTCGCCTCTGGTCTTAAGGAGTGGAGAAACATGAGGATAGCCGCATTTTCAGTGAGCACATTGCCATCCACCACCAGCGCCGGCACCTTTCCACCTGGATGAATTTTCAGATACTCGGCGCCTTTATGTTCCCCTGTGGAAAGATCAATGGCCTGGTCACCATATTCTAAGCCAGCTTCTTCCAAGGCGTTCATGGTTACTCGTGAACAGGCACCAGGGGCGTGGTAAAGGAATAGTTTGGTCATGTGTTCTTTCTCCAGGTGCGAGGTGATTCTTGGCTTTGTTAATTTAGATTAGGCCGCATGGTAACTCTGTTTAGTTAGTCAGGGTACTTTGATTTTGGTGTCGGCCAACAGCCAAATTATTCAATTGAACCCTTTCAACAACTGATTCAACCCTTTCGCGAACGCAAGCCAGACTGACCATGCGCCTGGCTGTAGATTACAAGGCTACTTTTCTAACTTTGTGCATCTATTTCTTCTCTTAACGCCAATTGTGTCTGCTCATCTAATGGAAAAGTTCGCATAACGTAAAATATTGTTATGTACGCAACTAATGGCAAGCCAATGAACACATACCTGAAATTAGAAATATTGTCTGCAGTATTTGTCGCACCAGGCTCAAACCCAATCCAAGCCAACAACGGGAATACCAAGCCTACAGACAAT
>QIGT01000399.1 GCA_003230835.1 Gammaproteobacteria bacterium | reverse complement strand
ACAGAGGACAGAATTTCGGAGCAGTGCGCCGTAATCAGGCAACGATTCCCGACTGCCCGGCGTGAACAGTGGACTAAACAGCCATTCCAATAGTGGCGGGCGTGATGCAATAGGGCGTTTATTCGTCCTATACTCTTCTACCGAGGTATTTGATATTGTGATCGAGGTGACGCCATGATCTATAAGCAAAAACATTTGTGTGTATTCATCGCACTTAGTTGGCTAGTCACAGCCCTTCCAATGGCATCCGCTAGTGTGGTCGAAGATATCCAGCAACTTAGTGAGTACAGCCAGGAAGCTCAAAAAGCCGCTGTTCGTCTGTTTGATGCTGGACCTCAAACACTGTCTGTTGCTCATCCAATATTGGATGACGCAGACCAACCCTTAAAACTCATTATTCAGCTGATTACGATAGTTGGTGAAATTGGTGATCCGGCCTCGGTACCGCATATTGTTAATGCCTCGCGTAACTTTCCAAACAACGCCCATATTGTGCACAACGCGTTTATGGTATTGGCTCGGATTCCTCAAACGGATGATAGCTTGAGTTTTGCACAAGAATCTCTAAAGCCCGATCGCGGTCTTCACGCAAAGCGCAGTGCATTGTGGTTCTACGCAGCACATCGCGATGAACGAGGTCGAGAGGCCGCCGAACACATTTTGGCCGATTCTAAAGCGCATGATTTGCATGATACGGCTTTGTTGTTGTTGGGGCGATTGGGTGACAACAATGCCGTAGAGCCGATAACAATAATGCTGCGTGCAGGTCAAACCCCAGGCGTGGAATATAATTTAATGATGGCGTTAGCAGAAATAGCTCCGGTTGACAAATTTGTTAATGTGACAAGCAAATTGAATACAACATCGCGGACGTATCACAGTGCATTGCGACGTGTACGCTTTAATAGGGCCGCAGATTCCGAACGGTTGGCTGTTGCGACCGAAATGCTCGACTCGAAATTTTTGGAGGAAAAACAAGTCGCCATTGGCTACATGGTCCAATCAGGTAACACACAAAAACTTGATCGCTACATAAAACCGAATATGGCGGGCAAAAAACATCCAATGGCAACAGTGATACAAAGTGTCGCAATGCGACAGGGTTACGCAATAGCAATAGAGGCCGATGCAGTTGAGTTCAAGAAAATTGGGGATAAATAAGTGGGTGATAGCATCTCTTATTTTAATTGCATTGGTGTTGGTAGCGTGGTGGGCACGTCCAATTCGGTATATCGATATCGAAATCACTGCACAACCCGCAGGCTCTCAGTTCTTTCTCGTCGAAACCAAAATGATTCTGCCGGGACTGGAAGGTCCACAGGTTTCCGCAATCGCTACGAATCTGGTACACGCCAACCAGATGCAGCGGGTCGCTATGCCGAAAAACGTCGGCATTCCCTTTGGCGAATTATCGGTTGTTATTTATCATCCGGAATATCGATACACCGGGCAAAGTTACAAGCACTATCAGGGGCAGGCATTTCGCTTGCAGGCGCTTTCCTGGGAGAGTGTGTTAGCACAACAACCCGAAGTCGAGATAAATTCGATACCGCTCGACAAAATTACGACCGCGTATCTCGAGAAAGAAAAATCCGGAAAAATTTTGAAACTCGAAGCCGCACATTTTCACCTTTGGAAGATCGTCGAGTATTACGTGCAAGCAGTCAAAAAGCAGGAGGGTACGCATAACATGCGTGGCTCATTGGTAATATTGCAGCGATTGGCGCAGGCCGTTGAACGCGGTAGTGAGGCGCAAGATCTAAACGACTATCATCGCGAATTGTTGGAAAAAATTGAATCTGATCTGGCGTTGATCGAGGAGCGTTTACAATGAAGTCAAATCGAAATACTCGCACCCGGTTCATGGTGTTTGCGGTAACGGCCTGTATAACCTTGATGACCGGCCAATCGATCGCCCATAACAATGCCGTAATTCATCCGGACATAACATTGCGCGCAACGGCGCTACTCGCCGCAACCTCGCCTGGGCTCTATGACGAAATGACGCGGTTCCAAGGTATCTTACGACCATTGACGCGCGTGCACGGCGTCAACATAACCACTAGTATGCAGGCTGCTGTCTACTCGGATGCGGCTCTGTATGAAGCTGGCCCCGAAGATAATATTGTGTCAGGAGTGGTGCTTGAGGATGATCCTGTTCAACGCGTACTGGAACATTTTTACCACGCGCGCTCTGGAGTTCCCTTAAGTTCAACTGCTCGCTCCAGTAGAACTCGGGCCAGAGAGCTATTTCATCAATCTATTGCGCTATACGGCGACTCGGTGCAAGCCAAAGAGCAGGCGTATTTCCATTTAGGCCGTGCAAGCCATCATGTTGAAGACATGTCATCACCCGCTCATGTGCACAATGATGCTCATCTGGTTACCAATGCACAAACCGACGATTACGAAGCCCGTTGGTTGCCGCTGCAGGTTTGGAATAGGGAATTCGCGGCTTTTAATTCCTATTTGAATATGGCGACTTCTGTTCCTGACAGATCGGGGGACAGTTCACCTATCTCTCGGGTTCGCGGGACAGATTAACTAACTAAAGATAGGTGAACTGTCCCCTGAACTCTCGGGCTCGTCCAACTAGGCCTATTGGCCTGTGGCAAGGTAATATCCTCTTGACAGGCATTTAGCCCTATACTGTATACATATACAGTTCAATCATAAACATAGATCCGCCAATGAGCACACTCGACAGAAGATTTATTTCCCTTTTTAGCGGTGCCGGCGGCCTCGATCTCGGCCTAGAACAAGCGGGATGGAATTGCATCTATGCATCAGATGTTGACAAGGCAAGCATAGAAACGCTTAGGCAAAATAGTACCCGTGAAAATAGTCGCGTGAAGTCGAAACCGTCGAGGACTTACGAGATAGCAGACATCCTCACATTGGAGCCGACAGACCTATTAAATCGACTGAACTTAGAAACTGGCGAACTCCCCCTGCTGGCTGGCGGTCCCCCGTGTCAAGCCTGGAGTAGCGCCGGAAGTCAAAAGGGTTTCGATGATCCAAGAGGTCAGCTTGCTGAAGCCTATATTAACCTAGCCGCAGAGCTTCGACCGCGCCTTGTCCTATTCGAAAACGTAAGAGGCCTATTGACCGCAAGAGGGCGGGACGGAATCCACGGCAGTGCACTGGCGTCGCTTAGAGATCGCTTTTCAACAATTGGTTACCACACCACAGTGCAGTTGTTAAACTCAGCAGACTTCGGAGTACCTCAGAGGCGGGTAAGACTCTTTATCATCGCTTACAGAGATATGCTGGAGCCGTCATTCCCGCTCCCAACCCATTCAAAAGCCACACAATCGCGCACCAGCCTACTCGGAACGCAAGCCTGGATAAACTTGGGCTCGATCGTCTTGGACGGAACCTCCATCCCCGAGGGCGAGTTAGTTATACCAACAGCTGCCATGAAGGAGAGTTTGAGCGAAATTCCAAACGGCAAAGGGCTGAAAAGTCCTGGAAAAAAGGAAACCACTAGACCAGGCGGGCATTGGGGATATAAACAAGGTGCGTTTATTGCAGATCCAAAGCAGCCAGCACGCACGGTAACCACAAGTAGCCAGCAAGATTGGATTCGTGATGAAAATATTGGGCTAAGAAGATTGACGCTCAGAGAGAGCGCGGCCATCCAAGGGTTTCCAGATCACTACAAATTTTCCGGTTCGAAGACCGAAAAATTCAAGCAAGTCGGAAACGCAGTTCCACCTCCGCTCGGTAAGGCCATGGGATTAAGCCTCTCAATACACTTGGAACGGGAATCAAATTATCCTACAAGAACTTCCGAAACTCTAAGCAAGCGTAGTAGATCTCCAACACTGCCGAAGAGTCTTCAAGCGGCAATAGATTATTCTCGAAGAGACCACCTTCGAAATGGGCAATCCAGAATGGTTGCCACGCGGTCGAGTGACAGCGAGAAAAGACGCGCAACTTGAAGGACATCGAAGAGAAGAACAGACAATCTGCGAATGCAGCGGAAGCAGAGAAGCTCTACGTTCAAAGATTGAGCAGCAATTTCAGTAATGACATATGGTTCATGGCCAAGTCCTCTGCTCGCCGGCAGATCTTCAGCGCGCTAAAAGCCTCGAACCATCTCTCCGACATCGCAAGCGCCTTGGAAGAATCAGGGACACACATGGCCACCTTCCGGAGCTTAACCGCCCCTCCAATCAGCCAAGATCAGTTCAAGCTATCTTGTAAGGAGTGGCCTAAAGGAACAGAGAAAAGCGGAAAACCCCTAAAAATGGAACAGGCACGCGCTTCTGCTAGAGCCATAGAATCCAAACTAGACAGAACTCTAGCAAGATGGAAGAGTTCGAGCCGGAAGCCCACCAGACGTGAAATTCATAAACTGGTGCACGCTACCGAGATAACCCTGGCAAGACAGCAGTTCGAAACCATTCGGCGTAACGACCTCGCTGCTCAGCAAGAAGGGGCATTCGTAGAACTACTCGAAGAACTTGGTTGGCAGAAACTACCTAGCAAAGTCATCGACGAAAGAGCGGATTTACCTCGAAAAACCTACATGCACAAAGCGAAATTTGCGACTCGAACTCGACCAGCAGAGGTTGATGTGGCGTGCGGATTTGGGGGCACAGTGGTCCTTGCTACTGAGTGCAAAGTTACCAACGATCAAACCAATTCTGTAAAGCGCATTAATGACATACTCAAGAAAGCTGAATCTTGGCGAGCTCACTGGGGATCTTTCGTTCAGACGGCGGCTCTGCTTGATGGCGTAATCCACCCTAAGGACATCGAAAGACTACTGGAAGCACAAGTTAGAGTCTTCTGGTCACACAAAATGCATGAACTAAGAGTATTCCTCAGCGACTGAGAACTGAGAATTCTTGCAACGTTCATTGATCTATCGATGCCGCCTAACGTTTGAAATCGACGGCGTTTGACTTAGGCCGAGGACTGGCGTAGCTAGACGCAGGACTAGGTCAATTGTCAGGCTGCATCGACTTGTTAGGAGATGTGTATTTCCGCCTCGCGAAGCGAATGGGAGTTTCTGGGAAAATCGGGGGACAGCGCAAATTGAATTAAGTGAACTGTCCCCAGAACTCCCTCATGCCCACTTAGCAGAATCTGGCAAATCGCTTTCGAGCCCATACATATGGCGAATGATTTGTCCCTCGTGCATCACTTCATGCTCTGCGAGAGTCAACAATAATTCATCACGAACAATGGTCCATTCACTAACACATTCGATTGCACCAACAACATCATCTGCTGAGCTGCTAATCTTTTCTAAGCAGATTGATTGGGAAAACTCGTTCAAGGAGCAGCTAAAGCCTTTCCACTCCCCGGCGATTAGCGCTCGTGCGTAACTTTCACGCGCTCCCACAACACACCAAAGATGCTCAGCGAGAGACTTATGTTTCGGCATGTCGAGCTTCTTACCTAGCTCAACGTCATTAGTTGCGCTCACCAAATCATTGTAAAACTGGAATCTTAATTTCAGCGCACCTATCAATGCTTTTCTCATGAACGCTCCTCGTCGCGGCGCCTAACGCCTGCTTCACCGGCAGTAGAAACTAGCGCTGGTTTTACGTATGCAAGACGAGCGTCACTCTTTACTGTCCGAGTGCAAGCACTTGTTAGGTCCTTTCATTCTATAACCGCATTGCAAAGTGAATACCTGGATTACCTAACCCCTCTTCATCTGGCATTACCCCAACTAACGAAAATCCGGTTTTTGACCAAAAACTCACCGGATGGTCGCGAGGGGCGCGAAAGTTTTCTAATGCTGAGGCAGGATTCTTAATTAGATCAATTGCTGAGAAACTAGTGGCACCAGTTTCATCGCTGGTTCCCGCCCAGATTGCCACCGCGCCACCAATTCTTGCCAGTTCTACAATATCAGTGACAAGCGCTAATCCATAACCGTTTCCCTGCTGGCTAGGAGCAACAGCAATAGGATGAATCTCCCACAAGTTTTCATCGGTGATTGCTCCAACCCAACCCAAAGCAACGCCATCACTATCAATCAAAACTCGACTGCGCCTATTGGATTGAAAAGACTTATGTACTTCTTGTTTACAGGATTCTAGGTCTGGCAACCATTCCGGCGCATTCTTTTGGAAGCACCGGTAAAGGAACTGAGCAATCTGATGAATGTAATTTTCGTCATTTTTTCCCAAGTTGACGATTTCATATTTCACTATTCATCACCTAACAATTTATTCAACGCTCAATCCGCAGATGCACGCGCCCGAACTCGCCAAAGTCGCCACTCCACAGACCGCGCTGCGGATTCTGCACGCGCCCGAAAGCGCCTGTGATTACCCGATCACCTGCCTGCAACTTGCGACCGAAACGCAGCAGTCGATTTGCAAGTGTTGCCAGCGACTGAAAATGATCGTCGATGTGATTTGCTGCAGCCACAGACGCAATACCCTCAGCGTTGTGCAGCAGCCGCACCTTAAGCCCCTGCTGATCCCAGTTTGTTGGTAGCGGTTGAATCTCGCCGACAACAATTCCCCAATTAGAGAGGTTATCTGCCACCCGCTCGGCGGGACTCGCGTTCGCCGCCAGGCGCGCTTGATTGATCTCGAACGCAGGTGCCACGCCCGCAAGTGCTGCGCGGACCGCCCTGGCATCGACTTGTTCACTGACATCGGCACCTAGGATAAAACAGAGTTCGTTTTCGATGACACCACATTTGACTTCGTCTTCCCACCACAACGACGCTCGCGAATTGAGCACACGCGAAGTGAGTACATAGCCGAAGGGCCGCACGCCCGCGCCGAACGCATCCCGATTCGCACCAGAGGTGAGCCCTAGTTTCCATCCTGCCACCCGCTCACCCGCCTGCTCGGCGGCGCCCAACGCTGCTAGCTGAGCGTTTTGTGCCGCATCTATATCGACGTGTTCGACCACTACAAAACCCCCGGTGCGTCCCTCGGCGGCTCGCCAACAATTGGCGATATCCGCCAGCTACACAAACTCTAACACCAAGCCAACCTCGATTGCTGAGGCGCCAACTAACGCTTAGGCGTGTTGATTCAACGCCTTAGGTCGATCTCTGAGTGTTGGCACGGTTCATGAAAGCATGCAGAAGATAGCAGCGACAAAAAAGTGGTTGTGGCCGCGAGTAGCGCCAGAAGCCTAGTTCAGCAGCGTCTAAACCCAGGGGCTTCGACAACAGTCTAACTCAGTACCCGCAAGGAGCGACGAGCTTGATCAGACTACTGGCAGAACACCGAGTTGCCGCCAACCTGGTGATGGTGATGATGATTCTCGCCGGCCTTTTCACCCTAAAGAGCATTCCTGCCCAGCTCGACCCACCCGCCAACTTCCCTGTGATCTGGGTAGAGGTCGAGTGGCGGGGTGCTGCCGCAGAGGACATCGAGGAACTGGTCACCACACCAA
>QIGT01000236.1 GCA_003230835.1 Gammaproteobacteria bacterium | reverse complement strand
GGGTTGGAAGTACCCGAGTAACGATTCAAAGACAACCACAATTCCGACGTAAATGAGTGTGACGATCGCAACGATTTTGACAGCTCTCAACGGTTAGCTCCCGCCGATGTATGTGTAAGGCATCTTACGATAGCATCTAGCGGATACCAAATAGAGGTCGTACGAATTGATTCTATTCACTCCGAATTCCTGCATCAGCAAGGTAATCGTAATTGGGTCGACTTTGATTTAATCATTTGATTGTCGTTGAGTTTGCTGATCTCGACTATTGCAGAAACCCAGTTTCAAGCATTTCCACGCACACCGATAGAATTTTCTGCCCAGGTCACTGATGTACCTTTTCGCCCGCCATTGTTAGGCGAGCATACAGACGAGATATTGCGAGAACTTCGCTTTAGTGCAGATGAAATCCAGCAACTACACGAGCAACGAGTCGTCTAGAAGAATAGTAGAGAGAACTAAAGGGTAGGGTATAAAGTAAAGGCGCCCGTTGCTCTTCTCTTTCGACAATGGCGATAACGGCAGCCGCGTCGGTAACAGGGCTTGCAGATTAATGTGCAGCCGTGTGCGATTTATCGCAGTAAGTGCCTCGCGCTGCCTCACCGGGCTATGGCTCGGCGGACACCTAAAAAGGCTCGGCGGACGCCTAAAAAGGCTAACCATTTTGTCTAGTGGTTTGCAGCAACGGGCGCAAGCTAACGTTATGCCTTTCGATGCTCTAACGCTACGAACGATTTGCGATAAGCAGAACATTGGTAATCGCAAAAGTGTCTCAAGGTAAAATTTGGCACTAATTGTGACGTCTGCAATGAAGCTTTCAACAGAAGCCGATTATTTAGCGCCGGTTATTTAGGCCGCAGAGGAATCCAACAAGTACTTGAATTCTCTCATGAGGATTTGTTGAGCATCGTCGGTAAATAGCTCGCCATGGCTAAAAACTAAGTGCTTAGGCGACCATTCGAGCAGCACCTCTAGGCACTTCCGAGCTTTCTTCTTGTCGTGGGTAAACCAACGGTAGAGTCTAGGTACGCCACCTCGCGGATACACTACCCCTTCAAACTGCAGGAACAGCCGAGGCAAGAGTTTCATTCCGTCTGTCTTTAGGTTGGCCATCAAATCAGTGAAGATCAGTGTCTTGCTCTGCTTGTGGAAAAACACCGCTTCTTGAAACAGCCGGTTGCCTGTAAAAATAACTTGATCAATATCGTCTTGATACAGATCTGCTGCGGTGTCGGTGATGTCCATAGCACTAGACAGGGATGGAAGTTTACGTTTCAGTTCGGATTCTGCGAATAAAATTGCCTCTGGGAAGGCATTTATCCAAGCCTGCACAAACAGGTGGTGAAATTTATTGGGGGCAATTAAAGCGACCACGTGGCCGCCTAACCATGATATGAATGAATGAACTTCATTGCTCAGGTGAATGGGTGAATGCACCCACAGGTTTCCGCTGTTGAGTCGAATAACTGTCATGCGGGTCTGCATTGGGGCGCCGGCGAAAGTCACCTCTGAGCCGTCTACCGTCCAAATGTTGTGGTCGATTTCAGTGATCATTAGGCCTGCTCATCGCGAAGGCCAGGCCCCGTCTTGGTCATAATCTCTTTCGGCTTCAACAGTTTGCCGTCTGCCGAATAGACCCCGACGGTCTTGATGGGCTTGCCATTGGCGCGATCAATGAACGTCAGTCGCTTGCCTTCGGGGTGAGGCATGTAGGTGTCGCCCCAATGGGTCATGGCGATCATGATGGGCTGTAGTGCCAGACCCTTCTGGGTCAATCGGTATTCGGCGTGCCCCGGGCCATCCGATTTCGCCAGTACGCCAGCCTTCACCAATTTTTTTAGACGATCGCTGAGCACATTGCGTGCGATGCCTAGGTTCTTCTGAAACTGGTCGAACCGACGCAGGCCAAAAAACGCATCGCGGATGATCAGCATGTTCCAGTGTTCGCCGATCACGGACAGCGTTTGTGCTAAGGAGCAGTTGAAGTGTTCGAATGACTTGAGTTTCATCGTTGCATTTTACCTCGGAAGTTTTATGATGCAACTCAGTATAGTCTTATTATAAAACTTAAATTATGGAGTCCGCAAAGTTGATGCAGATCGATACGGGTACCAACGAGCTACTCTGTGAGCTGACCCAAAGGGTGGCAGTGGTCACACTGAACAAGCCGCACAAGAAGAACGCGCTCGGCGATATCCTCACACCTGCACTGCGCACATTGCTACCACAACTCGAAACTCGGTCCGATGTTGGCTGTGTGATGATTACTGGCGCAGGCGATGCATTCTGTTCGGGTGGAGATGTCAGTGAAATGGGTGGTGGTGTGAAGCGGGATGTTAAACCGCGGAGCCTGCAGGAACGTATTGCAGATCTGACGGAAAAGCAGCGCGCGCTGACAGGACGACTCTATCATCTGGCGAAGCCAACCGTTGCAGCACTACCCGGCGCAGCGGCAGGTGCAGGGCTTTCCATAGCGTTAGCCTGTGACCTAAGAATTGCCTGCGAAGATGCCTTCATGGTTACGGCATTTCTCAATGTCGGCTTGTCCGGCGACTACGGCTCAAGCTGGTTCCTGCCTAGGCTGGTTGGTCTTTCCCGGGCGAAGTCATTGTTCTATCGGTCGCCACGGCTGAGTGCGGGCGAAGCCCAGAACATTGGACTCGTTGATCGGGTTTTTCCCACCCACACATTTCGCGACGATGCGCTTAGTTATGCCATCGACATCGCGAATGGTCCAACCCAAGCCCTGGGAAGATTGAAAGCGAATTTGCAGATAGGTCTTACCCAGTCTTTGGACGACTCCTTTGCTTTAGAGGCGAAGCACATGATTGAGTCGGGTGGTGGCGAAGAGGCTCGGGAGGCCATATCGGCATTTCAGCAGAAGCGTCAGCCCGTGTTTCACAAAGAAATTAGTGCAGCCAGTGGAGAGGAGAGTGAATGAAACCAGTTTGCTTTGTAGTGGTCTGCGCAAGATGGTGGGTGCGGAGCGTTTCCAGAAATTACGCGACACCCATGGTCAGGCAGATGGGCTGATCGCCCATTTTGGAATTACTGAACGGAGGAATACCAATGAAGATTGAGTTTCACTATGACTTTGGAAGCCCCAATGCTTATTTGGTGCACAAGGTCATCCCCGCGACCACCGAACGAACGGGAATACAGTTTGAATATATGCCTATTTTGCTAGGCGGTGTCTTCAAAGTGACCAATAATGTGTCGCCAGCAGTGTCTTTGCAGGGCATCAAGAACAAGCCAGAGTATCAGCGCATCGAAACTCAGCGTTTCTGTACAGCTCACGGCATAGAACCCCAGACACCCAACCCGCATTTTCCGGTGAACACTTTGAAGATGATGCGAGGTGCTGTGTTTGCTCAGTCGAAGAGCTACTACACCCAGTACATCGATGCGATGTACAGCGCCATGTGGGAACAAGCACTCAAAATGGACGAGGACGATGTCATCTCCAGCGTACTTGACAAAGCCGGCTTGCCGACTGGCGAAATTCTTACAGGCGCAACCGAGGCGGCAGTGAAACAAAGCCTCATCGAGCGTACGGAAATGACAGTAAGCCGAGGCACCTTTGGCTCGCCGACGTTGTTTGTGGGCGAGCAAATCTTCTTTGGCAAGGACAAGTTACGCGATGCCATCGAAGCCGCCCAATGATAATTCGCGTTGCAGAAATTACAGGAGACGAAATTGGCTGAAACACAAGTCGCTCTTGTAGTCGGAGGTGGCCCCGGCATCAGTGCAAGTTGTGCCCGATTGTTTTCTCAACAAGGCATGAAGGTCGCAGTGGCCGCAAGAAACGTCAACAAGGCGGCTTTACAAACCTTGGCGGAGGCTCACGGAGCCACGCTAGTCGCCTGTGATGCATCGGATCCGGCTTCGGTCGCTGCAATGTTTGAGGAGGTTTCGAGCAAGCTCGGTACACCCAGGCTTGTGGGTCAACAGGCCGCGATCGGAATGCTGGACTTGGCGGAATCGGATGGTCACAGGGGTACTATTTTGTTCACCAACGCCAGTGCGGCTCTAAAGGGCTATCCGCGCAGTGGTGCGTTCGCCGCCGCTTCACACGGGAAGGCGGGTTTAGCCCAGAGTATGGCGCGGGAACTCATGCCCCAGGGCATTCATGTTGCCCACGTGCCGATTGATGCAGCCATTGGCTGGGAGCAACCCGACGGCTCACGCACGCATCGTCTGGCGGGAGAGGCTGTGGAAGACAATATGGCCCATCCCGACCATATCGCCGATGTGTATTTACAACTGCATCGCCAGCACAAGTCTACTTGGGCATTTGAAGTTGTGCTGCGTCCTTGGAAGGAAAAATGGTAGGAGGTTACTAACATGTCAGACAACAAAATTATTATCTACGGTCATCAGGCCAGTCGCGCTAGTCGGCCTTATTGGTTATTGCGGGAATATGGGATGACCATTAATGAAGACTTCGTTGAAATAGATACCGGCGGGCCAGTGACCGGTTACAACGAGGTGCGCGACACAGACGAATTCTTAGCGCTGAATCCGTATCGTCGTATTCCGGCAATGAAACATGGTGACGTGGAGCTGTACGAGAGCCAAGCGATTTGTCAGTACATCGCTGAGTACCTTGGTGGATTGATGAGTGGTCAGAGCCTTGCTGAGAGAGCCAGAATCAACATGTATGGCCTGTCGTCGATTGCTAATTTCGAACCCAACTTTCTGCCTCTACTTTTTCGCTGGGGCACAGCGGAGGAACTTGCAAAGTACCAGCAGAACCTACAGCCCTTGCTTACAGCATTGAATACAGAGCTAGAAGGCAGAGATTACTTGGTCGGCGATGCGTCGGGGCGGTTCACCGTGGCCGACGTCATGATGGCGTCAATCATTGGTCAGTATGGGCGAGCAATTAAATTCGACTTTTCGCCGTGGTCGAATGTTGAGGCTTGGGTCAAACGTACCACGACACGTCCAGCTTTCTATCCACCCAAGGGTATGCAAGTGAAACCTCAGGGCTAGCAGCCAATGCACCCCTGGGCATCCAGGTGATGAAGCTGTCTGCAAAGGTCGATAAGATGATCTGACCGCGCAATTGTCGATCGGGGGCTACGTGAATTTTCCTGAGCTATGCGTTTGTTTGGGTTGCTAACACCGTTGTCAGAGAATATATTTTGACGACTTAGGAAATATATCTATATGAAAGCAGCGTACTACGACACCCATGGCAGTTCTGATGTGCTGAAAGTTGGCGAGCTGCCCATTCCGCAGCCTTCAGACGATGAGGTGTTGGTGCAAGTTGCTGCAGCCGGTATCAATCCAATAGATCGCCGGCTGCGTAACGGCGAACTAACAGAATACATATCCCGCACTTTTCCGGTGATTCCAGGCTGGGACTTGGCTGGGCGAATTACCCAAGTAGGCGCTAACGTTAGCCAATGGAATGTGGGTGACGAAGTGGTCGGGCTCGCCTTTACGTGGTCTATTCAACATGGCACAAATGCCGAATATGTACCCGTAAGTGCGGACGCGATCGCGAAAAAACCGAAATCTTTGAGCTTTGAAGAAGCAGCCGCTTTGCCGTTGGTGTGCTTAACGGCGTGGCAAGCCTTGGCAGAATTTGGCAACCTACAACCGGGCCAAACGGTTCTTATTCAGGCTGGCTCTGGCGGACTTGGTAGCGTCGCCATATCGATAGCAAAACATCTTGGTGCCACGGTGTATACAACGTGTAGCCAAAAAAATATTGAGTATGTACGAGCGCGCGGCGCTGATCATGTCATTGACTACCAAAACGCTGACTACCTATCCGTAATTCAAAACAAAGAGCCTGACGGTTTAGATATGGTTTTGGAATCACTGTTGAGTGATGCGACCACGCAGGCAGCCATAAATTTGGTAAGGCGTGGGGGAACGGTAGCTTATATGAACAATGAACCCCCGCAGATGAGTGCGATCGACGAAAACAACATCAAGACCGAGTTTCTTCATCACCGACCCGACGGTGACAGCCTAGGCCAGATTATGGCGTTGTTTGAACGTGGCGAGTTGACGATCCCGCACATCGAAGTCGTGCCTCTGGACGACATTAGACAAGCTCATGAACGCTCAGAGGCAGGCCATACAAAGGGCAAGCTGGTTCTGCATATCCAAAATTTGTAAATGCGTGGAGTAGAACTTTTTCTCAACCACACACGACATTGGTTTAGGAATCTAACCAGAGCGACTCATGATGAAAGCCACCAAGAATATTTTACTCACGCTCGTTGCAGGCTATGCATTGTTAACGTTGGCTGTTTATCTGTTGCAACGCGATTTAGTGTTCGCGCCATCTCTGCAACGTGTGTTTCCGCAAGACGTTGGGTTAATAGGTGTTGAGGAAGTGACGTTGATTACTTCTGCTCAGCAACGGCTCTTTTCTTGGTTCGGTCGTGCAAAGCCGAGCCAGCCCACCATTTTATTCTTTCACGGTAACGGTGGGAGTGTGAGCGGCAGGAGAGGGAAGATTCAGCAACTCATGGATAAAGGTTATGGTGTCTTTATGGTGGGGTACCCGGGCTATGGTGGCAGCGAAGGAAGCCCTTCGGAAGATACCTTCATCGATGCCGCGAAGTTGTCGTTGCGCTACCTTCTTGATACAGGCATTGAAGCTAGCGATATTGTCATCTATGGATCGTCCTTGGGCACTGCGGTGGCGGTACAACTCGCAGCGGAGCATGTGGCTCGGGCGTTGGTACTTGAGGCACCCATGAGCTCTGTTCGCGAGATCGCACAGTCGCAATATCCCTTTTTGCCAGTAGAACTGCTGCTCAAAGATCCATTTCTGACGGTAGACTATATTGCTCGCGTACAATTACCTTTATTGGTCGTGCACGGAACTGCTGATACTGTGATACCAATAAGTAGTGGAAGAAAACTGTTTGAGATGGCAAATGAGCCAAAGATATTTCATGCTGTTCAAGACGCTGGACACAACAATCTGTACGACTTTCATCTTGTGGACATTCTACATACCTTCCTTGAAAGTGATCGCGTTAATGAATGACCTCAGGTGTTAAATGTGCGTAACAAGAGATTCAATGATTGCATTGATCAACGCAGCACATGGCTACGTCTTCAATAGATTGGCTTCAAAGTATTTGGAGAGCTTGTGTCAGGCGAATAATATCGTTCTGTACATAAATCAAAGTTACATTGATAACGGCCTAGCGAAGTGAAAAGAGTAGAAAGAATTTTTAACAATCAGCACCAGTACGTATGCTTCGAACTCCGCCGGACCTAGCTTACAGACACGATTTTACTTTCACAAAAATATCGCCAACTTCGGCAGGTCGCCGAGCATGGCGTTATGCTGACTATGATATTGCTTCGTGAATTTTGAGATTGTTGGAGAGATTACACAAGTTGAAACCTTCGCCAGCGGCCGTGGC
>QIGT01000377.1 GCA_003230835.1 Gammaproteobacteria bacterium | reverse complement strand
GTGGGCTATGCCATTCCTCCGAATACTCCGGTAACCAATACCGCTACCGTTGACTATCTTGTTAGTGGTGTTGCCTACACGGGCACTGACAGCGATACAGTAATCACCGATGCCAATGCTGGTAACAGCTCGCCGTTTGGAATTACTCTGAGTCCCGACGATGTAGATGAAAATGTAAGTGGCGGGGTTGTCGGTATTGTTATAGTGCAGGACCCAGACCCTGGTGATGTACACACCTTTTCTGTATCAGACTCTCGATTTGAGGTAGTGGGAAATACTCTACAATTGATCAACACTAGTGCGCTCAATTTTGAAACAGAACCCAGTGTAAGCGTGTCGATCACGGTCATCGATCCCGCAGGTGCACAATTCGTACAAATTGTAATTGTACGGGTAAACGACGTGAACGAAGCACCGACTGCGCTGAGCTTATCTGCTCTCACCGTGGTTGCAAATCAGACCGGCGGTATTGTTGGCGCGCTCACTGTTGTCGATCCGGACACAGGCGACAGTCATACCTATAGCGTAGATGATCCGCGATTTGAAATTGTTGGCGGTGAGCTAAGATTATTGGATACCGAACAACTCAGTTTGGGCGAAGTGGTGACCGTCCAGATTACAGCTACCGATGCTGGTGGTTTACAGTTTAGTGAATCCTTTCAGATTTCAGCGGTCCCACCAGGCGGTGGTGCGGGAAATAACTCTGGTATTACTTTTTATCAATACGCTTCGGGTGGAGTAGGTACCCAAAGCTTCGATGTGGCCACTGCTCAGTGTGATGCGGGGGCGGGATTATTAGATCTGCCAACGCCACAATCTGTTTTTGGTGGCAACATTACTGTACCAGGAACCCTCAGCCTGGGAGCAACCAGTATCCTCAAATCTGGCGATACACTGTTTGTGCAGGTTCTAGACCCGGATGGCAACCTAGACCCTAATACAGTAGATAGAGTACTCATCACCTTAACGACGAGTACAGATGTGGAAACGGTATCGCTGGCCGAAACCGGCGAGAATACGGGTTTGTTTGTGGGCTATATACAAACAATTGCGGGCAGTAGTGTAAGCAACGACTGTCGCTTGCAAGCAAGTATAAACGACGGCTTGCTCGCCACCTACACTGATGCTAACGATGCGACTGATTCCGCAACGGCAAGTCTGCTCGTAGATCCTTTTGGTCTTGTGTTCGATAGCGCTACAGGCACACCCATAAACGGCACTGTAGTCAGCATTATTCAGGCCACAAATAATCAGCCAGCCATCGTTTTTGCTGACGACGGGGTCAGCACCTACCCTGCCACGGTAACCAGTGGGGATACTACACTCGGTTTTAGTCCAGGTAGTTACCGCTTTCCTTTTGTGAATGCGGGTGATTATTTGTTGCAGGTGATCGCCCCGAATCGATTTAGGTTTCCCACCCTATCGATGGATGCCACGTTGCAAACATTACCTGGCGCACCCTACGCGCTAGGTTCAGCGGCGCGCGGGCAAATATTCACTGTGCCGATAGGTCCAGCCGTAAGGATAGATATTCCACTCGATCTACAGCCCATCGTACCGACTTCGTCTTCGCTAGAAATATTAGCTTTACAGGGTGCAAACTCTGGCAATGCATCCGATGTGCAAGTATCTGCGTGCTTTGACGGCACCGACTTTATCGATAGTGCTGCACCCGTCAGTTTGGCCCAAGGTACGTTGAGTGTGCCTGGTCGCTACAACCTTACAAATGCTTCGCGCTTTAGTCGCGGTGACGTGGTGTTTATATCGGTCACTGATCTAGATCAAGATCTTGACCCATTTTCGCCAGATATGATCGAAGTTGATTTGTCGGTTACCGCGGTAGGGGACAATGAGCGAATCAGGCTGAGAGAAACAAACGACTCAACCGGTACCTTTATTGGTTATGTGCAGTTAGGTGGTCAATTAGGCAACTCCACGGTAACGCCGAACAATTGTACGATCGAAGCGAGTGCTGGAGCTACATTAGTGATTCGCTATGTTGACGCCAATGATGCTCAAGATGAGAGCTCGCTAAGCGCTTTGTTAGATCCTGGTTTTACAGTGATCTCTAGCGTTGATGGTGAATTGCTCGATGGTGCCAGTATAACGGTGATCGATGTCAGCACAGGTCTACCCGCAGTGGGTGGCCTGTTCGCCGCAGATGGGGTGACAACTTTTCCAGCTACAGTGATTTCTGGCGGTAGTGTGCTGGACGGCAATGGCCAAGCGATAGATTATCCAACAGGAAGTTTCTATTTTCCGGTCATTGTCCCTGGAACGTATCGTTTAGAGGTGTCACCTCCACCGACCTACCTGTTTCCGTCCACGGTTTCGGATGCAGATCTACAAGCGCTTGCCAGCGGGCCCTTTATCTTGACCCAGGGGTCAAGGGGGGAAGAGTTCGTGGTGGTTTCCGCTCAGCCGAGCACATTTGATATTCCCTTAGACCCCGTTAGCATTGAGTTATTTGTTAGTAAACAAGCCAGCAAGGACGCCGTAGCAATAGGCGATTTTTTACAGTATTCAATTTCCATCCAAAATGGCGACAATCTCAACATGGTATCGAACGCCCAGGTGGTAGATACACTGCCTATCGGTTTTCGCTATGCCTCGGGTTCTCTTCGGGTAGATCAGCAAAATTTAGGCGAGCCGGATATATCCGTCAATGGACGTCAGTTACAGATATCGGTGGGGGATGTTGATCCTAATAGCACTATAGACGTGCGCTACGTAGTCGAGGTCACAGCGGGTGCGCAACTTGGCAACGCACGCAATCGAGCCACGGTGATAGGGGCAGGTATCGGCTCGGTCAATACAGCGTTTGCAGATGTGGTTGTTCGTGAAGACTTGCTGCGCAGTTATTCGACATTGGTGGGACAAGTTATAGAGGGTACTTGTCAGGCGGACGCAGTCGGCATGGCTAATGTGAGAGTTTGGTTGGAAGATGGCACCTTTGTGGTTACTGACCAAGACGGTAAATTTCATTTCGAGGGTATAGAGCCTGGGACCCATGTGATTCAACTCGATACAGCCACTTTGCCTTCCAGTCATGAACCCATTAGCTGCGAACAAAACAGCCAGTTTGCGGGCAGCTCGATATCTCAGTTTGTAGACATACAAGCGGGAACATTGTGGCGTACGAATTTTTATGTCAATAAAAAGCCAGATGCACTAGGTGAGGTGGTGACACGCCTAGATGCGGAAGCAAATGACGGATTAATTACTTACCGGTACCGAATTCGCGGGGAAGGCCTGGCTTTGCATAAACTACGCGCGACCCTGATCCTGGATGATCAACTGGCTTACCTGCAAGGTTCGACCCTTCTTAACGGAGAGTCGAAACCTGACCCCACAGGTATTGATGAATTTGGCGCGCCTACTTTCCACCTACCAAATACAGGTGATACATTTGACTATGTCCTAGAATTCCAGACCTTTGTTAAGACCCCCAAGGGACTGATCGAAACCAAGGCGGTCACGCAATTTAATAGTGATGCGGGGGCAAGTAAATCAGCAGTGTCCGTCAACCAGTTAAGCTTGGGCTGGCCCTCTTCATTGGTCATGGTCGCGCAATCATTGGATAAGTACTCGCGCTCGAAGCGCAATAGCCTAAGGGCGGATCAAAGCTCATCAAACGAACAAGCTTTGCGTCAAGCTCAGGCGGACAATGCCAGACATATCGCAAAAGAACGGCTGGGTCGCAGTATCTCGAATGCAAACGTTGCTCAAACCCAGGCGGCAGATGTTAGGTCAATGACAGTTAAGGGTGAAGTGCATGAACCTTCTTTAGGCTCCAACCGAAGTAGAAGTGCGGTGGGAAGGGTGCCGTTGCGGGTGGCGACGCAGTCGACGTCCAATCAGCCTTATCAGCTTCCTTTGCAGGATAAAGGTAAGACACCAAAATTCGATGGCGCTTGGTTAACCGCTAACCAGACGACTATGGGGATTGTTTGGCCACCTAAAAACTACAACCCGATAATGCCCGCTATTGCGGTTGCTGTAGTGCATTCTAGTCAGTTGAAGCCACAGCTGTTGGTGGACGGAAAGCTGGTCAGTCCGTTGAGTTTTGAAGGCAGCACCCGCGACCATGGTTTGGACCTTACGGTCAGCCGTTGGGACGGAGTATCGATTTCAGAACGGGACAGTGTTGTCGAAGCACACATGTTGGATGCAGGCGGCAATACTCAAATAAAGTATCGGCGCGACATTCACTATTCCAGTGGCGCCGCCAAGGCGGTTTTTCTGCCGGAAAAATCTTATTTGGTCGCTGATGGCGTGCATCCACCGGTGATGGCTGTACAGCTCTTCGATCGAGCTGGGTTTCCTGTGCGTGCCGGGTCAACGGGTGAGTTTAGTGTGGCGCCACCCTACCGACCCTTTAATAAAACCAAACAGCTAGAGAATTTGAGTAATGATTTTGATAACCAACAGTATCGGGTGTTGCTAGATGGCGTCGCCTATATCCAACTTGAACCCACTACCACTACCGGTGAGATCGAAATGCGCTTCCAATTTGATCAGGTGCGCAGCGAGACCCTGCGTGCGCGTATGGTTCCTGGTCAGCGCGACTGGATATTGGTGGGTTTGATTGAAGGTTCTTACGCGGAAAATAGCTTGTCTGGTGATGGCCAAGCGTTGCGTCTACAGGACTTAGAAGACGAAACACTGACTGATGGTCGTGTTGCGTTCTATGCCAAGGGTATGGTGAAGGGCGATTGGCTGCTCACGGCTGCGTATGACACCGATAAGAAGTTTGAGCGTCGCTTACGAGATCAAATTGATCCGAACCAATTTTATACGTTGTACGGTGATGGCACGAACCAGCTGTATGATGCGGAAAGTCAGCGTAAACTCTACCTCAAGGTAGAAAAGTCTCGCTTCTCTGCGCTCTTTGGTGATTTTGATACAGAATTCCAACGCTCAGAGCTTGCTCGCTACGAGCGTCGACTGAACGGGCTAAATCTTGGTTACTACGGTGAGCGTGTTGAGGTAAAAGCCTTTGTCAGCGAAACCGATCAGGGTTTTGTGCGCGACGAAATTCAAGGTGACGGGACCTCTGGAGTCTACCGTCTTTCTAGCAACCCAATTGTTAGAAACAGCGAAACTCTACGCTTGGTGACTCGAGACCGCTTTGCTACAGAAGTCATTTTGAATGAAACCCAGCTTACGCGATTCAGCGAATACACCATCGACTACGACCTTGGCACGGTCATTTTAAAGCAACCCGTGTTCAGCCAAGATGGCGCCTTTAACCCCATATTCATCGAGGTAGAGTATGAAGTTGCGGCTGCGGGTGCGGGTGAAGAAATTGTTGCAGGTACACGCTTGTCCTATCGTCTGGATGATGCAGACAGTGAAGTAGCGCTGACTTACATTCGCGATGAAACTGTAGGACAGGGCGGTGAACTGATCGGCGCAGACTTAACCTGGCAATTTAACGAAATACAAAAGCTGAGTGTAGAAGTTGCCCAAACTGATACCGACTTAAGCGGTCGAGGCAGTGGCTATCTCTTTGAACTTGAACACCGTTCTGAACAAATGGCGGGTCGTGTGTACCTGCGTCAGCAAGAGGAAAATTTTGGCCTTGGTCATCAATCATTATTGCAGGCGGGTCTGCGAAAAATAGGCGTGGAAGGAGAATATCGGTATTCAGAAGCTGTGTTGTTTAGCACCCAGGCTTTCCGCCAGACTCTTCTCGATGGGGGTGCGTCTCAAGATGTGATCAACACACAAGTCGAGTACAACCTAGGTGGGGTGCAATGGCTAGCAGGTTTGCGTGCTGTTCGTGAAGAGACGCAAACTCAGCAACAACGAGATGCCGCCCAACTCATTCTCGGTGCAGCAAGAGGCTTTATGAACAATAAGTTAGTACTGCGCTCACAGTTAGAGCTTGATGTTACCGGTGGCGAAAACACAGACTATCCATCGCGTGCCATTCTTGGCGTCGAGTATGAAGTGGTGAACGATGTCCGCTTAATTGCGGAGCAAGAACTATCCTGGGGGGATGTGCGAGACACGCAAGACACGCGCATTGGTGTCCGCGCGCGGCCCTGGAAAGGCGCTGACATCAACAGCATTGTGTCTAGGCAACAAGGTGAAAATGGCGATAGACTATTTGCTACCACTGGTGTGTTACAACGATGGCGCCTGAATGAACACTGGATGTTCGATGTCGGTTTCGACCGCGTGCAGACGTTGAGTAGCCGCGGGGTTCTCAACGACAGCAATGATTTTTCATTCAATTCGGCAGTCCCGCCAGCCTCAGGTAGCTTTAATGAAGATTTCACCGCCTTCTACACGGGTGTGGCCTATCAGAAAGAGACTTGGAGCGTGAGTTCGCGGGTAGAGTTTCATGCGGGAGATCAAGCAGACAAATGGAATTTCCTGGCGGGTGCAAATCGGCAGTTGTCCGAGGGGCGCGTGGTGTCATCTAGCTTCTCTATCCTCAACGAGGAAAGCGTCAACGGCTTTATCAATAACGCTGCAGATTTTCGCTTTGGTCTCGCTTGGCGGCCGGCGGCAAGTGCGTGGACATTTCTGAATCGAACGGATCTTGTTTTTGAAAAACGCATTGACGCCAGTTTCGATACTCGGACGCGTAAGTGGGTGAATAACTTCAATCTCAACTATAAACCTAATTCGGCGCATCAAGTTGCGTTGCAATTGGGTTTCAAGTACATCGTGGACAATATTGATGATCAAGAATTTAGCGGTACCACGGTGTTGTACGGTATGGAGTATCGATACAACTGGTCTGCGAAATGGGACACCAGCGCACATGCGTCAGCCTTGCACTCACTGACTTCCAACGTCATAGATTATTCAGCGGGTATTGCCTTGGGTTATAACGCGTTTGAGAACACATGGGTAAGCGTAGGATACAATTTCATCGGCTTCGAGGATGAAGATTTTGTCGCCGCTGACTACACCGCTCAGGGGCCGTACTTAAAAATTCGGCTGAAAATAGATCAAGATATTGCCAAGCGCTTTTTAGAGTTTGCTGGGTTGGGTGAGTCTCGAAAAATGCAAGCCTACGCCAACAGCCGCTAATCCAATTGCATCCAAGCCCAGGCTTGGGTATGGTCCTGCGCCTTCGTTAACCAATTAGTTGTAATTCACGTGCGAAAATTAATCCTTCATATGTTGCTCGGTGTATCTTTTATGGGTGCAAGCACGCAAGCTATAGGTGCGAGCACGCAAGCCCTCGGTGGTGAAGAAATCATCGAAGAGGTTGTGGTGACAGGCGCCAGTAGTATTCATGACAGACTGGGTAATATGGGCAGCGCGTCGGTCTTGAGTGGTGATGAAATAGCCGCGATTGGGGCAACGCATGTCAATGAAGTTTTAGCGCGAGTCCCTGGCGTGTGGATCAGTCGTGGTTCTGGTCAAGAGCATCTCGCGGCTATTCGTTCGCCCGTTTATACCGGTGCGGGTGCCTGTGGAGAGTTCAGTTATCTAGAAAATGGCATCCCAATTCGACCAGC
>QIGT01000308.1 GCA_003230835.1 Gammaproteobacteria bacterium | reverse complement strand
GGTGCAATAAAGGGGCTGCAAATGGTGGGTATAATGGCTAAAACATGGCCTAGAACATATATAAGAAGCTGCGCTAGATTGGCTGCTATGCAAAATTGCGTTGGTCGGACAACAGGGGACTGAATTGGGACCACTTAGCGGATATAGAATCATTGAACTTGCTGGTATTGGACCAGGCCCATTCTGCGGGATGATGTTATCTGATATGGGTGCGGAAGTGGTTCGTATTGAACGGTTGAGTGCCAATAACGCAGCAAAAGTAGCACCAAAAGATGTGCTGGTTCGCAATCGACGCTCTATTGCTGTAGATCTAAAGAGTATTCATGGCGTAGAAACAGTGTTGCGTTTAGTTGAATCTGCAGATGCGTTGTTCGAAGGCTTTCGGCCTGGGGTTACAGAACGTCTAGGGCTCGGCCCAGACGAATGTTTAACCCGCAACCCGAAACTTGTTTATGGTCGGATGACCGGTTGGGGCCAACAAGGGCCTATGGCGCACGCTGCGGGTCACGACATCAATTATATTGGTCTTGCCGGTGCGCTACATGCTATTGGTCGCGCAGGGGAACGGCCGGTGCCTCCGCTTAACTTGGTTGGCGATTTTGGCGGCGGCGGCATGTTGTTAGCCTATGGCCTAGTTTGCGGCATGTTAGAAACACAGAAGTCTGGTAAAGGTCAAGTGATAGACGCAGCCATGGTTGATGGTGTTGCTGCGTTGATGGCTATGTTTTTCTCTATGTCAGCTTCTGGCATGTTCAAGGATGAGCGTGGTACAAACTTACTGGATGGCGGTGCACATTTTTACGATACTTATGCAACCAAAGATGGCAAACACATATGCATTGGCTCCATCGAACCCCAATTTTACGCGCTGTTGATTGAAAAAGCGGAGTTAGACCCGCAGCAGTACAGCCAACAAATGGACCCAGCTCAGTGGCCTAAACTTAAGGCAGACCTAACCAAAGTATTTCTGCGCAAAACACAAAGTGAATGGTGCGACATTATGCAAGGTACCGATGTCTGTTTTGCTCCAGTTTTGAGTATACTTGAGGCTCCTGAGCATCCTCATAATAAAGCTCGCAATAGTTTCCTTGAAGTTGATGGTGTGATGCAGCAAGCTCCTGCGCCACGCTTTTCTCGAACCCAAGCAGAAATTTCCCACGGCGCTAGAGTCCCAGGAGAGGACACTTTATCCGTTCTTAAGGATTACGGATTTAGCTGTGATGAGATTGGTGTGTTGCAAACTCAAGGCGTTATCGCCCTAGAGTAAGTGACGCGCTATAACCCGTTAGCTCTCCATTGAGACAAATTATAATTAGAAGGACTTCCGTATGAGTGTAGAATTGTTAGATAATCCGCGTTTTCATGGCTTTCGTGTACGCCGCCAAATAGATGGCAAAACTTACCAAGAATATTTTTCGTTGAAAGAAAATGGTAAACGCATGCGTGGTGCAAAGCGCGCTGCGGTTAAAGAAGTGGCTGATAAGCGTGATGCTGAGTTGGCCAAAATTCAACAGCGTAGCAAAGACAAAGCGGACAAAGAAATTCAACTCGACGAAACAGGTCAAGTGAAAGGTATTCTATGTCGTCTAAAGCGGGAGAAAAGCGGCACTATGACGCCTGTTTTCCAAGTTGGAATTATGTCACGCAAAACCGGAAAGATTGTTAATACAACCGTATCTATCAATCGTCACGGAATTGATGGCGCATGGACCAAGGCCGTTGATTTTTACTGCGCGCACAAGAACATTACCAAGCGAGCTAAAATCTACAAAGACTTACTTGCCATGTGTCCTAAGAAGGCGCAAGTGACCAAGCTGCTTAAAAAACTCAGGTAGTCGCTTAACGTGGGGTACGCGCAGGAGTATCAGCATTCGCTAACTGACCCTGATGGGTTTTGGTTAACCCAAGCGCAGAACATTCCTTGGTACGAGCCACCCAAAGTAGGCTTAGATCAAGATGAAAATGGTGCGTGGCGTTGGTTTCGTGGTGGTAAGCTCAACAGTTGTTATGTTGCGTTAGACCAACATGTAGCCAATGGTCGTGGTGACCAAGTGGCGCTGATTTATGATTCTCCTGCCACTGGTGTGGTACAAAAGTATACCTATGCCCAACTGACGCAGTGGACCGCACGCATCGCGGGCGGTCTACGTGAGTTAGGTGTAGGCAAGGGTGATCGGGTAGTGATTTATATGCCCATGGTGCCTGAAACTCTTGTCGCCATGCTGGCGTGTGCCAGGCTGGGCGCGGTTCACTCGGTTGTATTTGGTGGCTTTGCAGCCCCAGAATTAGCTGGTCGTATCGAAGACGCTACCCCCAAAGTGATCTTGTCTGCATCTTGCGGTATTGAGTTTGAACGTATCATCCCCTACAAACCTTTGTTGGATGAGGCTATCAAGCTTAGTTCTCACAAGCCTTTGCATACAGTCATTGTGCAAAGGCCACAAGTGGCCGCTGCTATGCAAGACGGCAGAGATGTAGATTGGACTGAGCTGGAGGCGTCGAAAAACCCAGCGGACTGTGTTGCCCTCGACGCCACAGAACCACTCTATATCCTCTACACCTCTGGCACCACGGGCAAACCGAAGGGTGTTGTGCGTGACAACGGTGGTCATGCCGTAGCACTTAACTACAGCATGAGAGCCATATACGCTTGTGAACCTGGCGACGTATATTGGGCTGCATCAGACATGGGTTGGGTCGTTGGGCATTCATACATTGTGTATGGCCCTTTATTTGCAGGATGTACGACCATACTCTATGAAGGTAAACCTGTGCGTACGCCCGATGCAGGTGCTTTTTGGCGTGTATTGTCTGATTACAAGGTTAAAAGTTTTTTTGTCGCGCCGACTGCATTCCGTGCGATTAAGAAGGAAGATCCAGACTGTTTGCTGAAGGCGCAATACGATTTGTCCAATTTGAAGTATCAGTTTGTCGCGGGTGAGCGCCTTGACCCTCCCACCTATCATTGGCTGCAAAAGCATCTTGCTGGTGTACCCATTATCGATCATTGGTGGCAAACAGAAACGGCTTGGTCAATTTGCGCCAATATGGCAGGCATAGAGTTGCTAGAGACTCGGCCAGGTTCACCAACGCTACCGGTTCCTGGCTATGATCTTAGAATATTTGACGATGACGGCACTGAACTTGGGCCCAATCAGGAAGGCTCTATTGTTCTTAAAGAACCTCTGCCTCCAGGTGTTTTTTCCACCATCTGGGGCGACCATGATCGCTTCATCGAAAGTTATTTCAGCCAGTATCCCGGATTCTACCTAACTGGTGATGGAGGCTATAGAGACGAAGATGGCTACGTTTACGTCATGGGTAGAATTGACGATGTCATCAATGTTGCCGGGCATAGACTATCCACCGGGCAGTTAGAAGAGGTAGTTGCAGCTCACCCGGCTGTTGCGGAATGTGCGGTGGTCGGTATAAACGATGTTGATAAGGGGCAAGTACCCCTAGGTTTGTTGCTACTTAAAGATGGCGTCAACATCGACCATCAAGAACTGCAAGCGCAGTTAGTACAGATGGTTCGCGACCAAGTAGGCGCCATTGCGAACTTTAAGCGGGCAGTTGTCGTGATTCGACTGCCTAAAACGCGATCTGGTAAAATTCTACGCCAAGTGTTACGCAAGATGATTGATGGCCAAGACTACGTTGTGCCTTCCACCATTGATGACCCCGCAATTGTTGATGAGATAAAGGCCGAGCTGGTGCAAGCACAGGTCATGTCATGATGAGCCTGGGGTTATGATTATCGTGCACGGAACCATTCCGGTACGGCCAGATTGCCGTGAGGAAGCATTGTCCTTGGCTCGGCGTATGGCTGATGCTACCCGGGACGAAATAGGCTGTATTTCATACGATTTCTATATTGGCTTAGCTGATCCCAATACGCTGATGCTGTTTCAAGAGTGGGAAAGTATGGAGGCGTTGATGGGACATTTCCAAACTGAACATATGGACGAATTCTTAAAAGTTTTGCCTAGTGTGGTCGCCGGGGAAATAACCACCAAACGTTATGCTGTGCAAAGTGTGGACGAAAACCAATCGGTACCTAAGGAAAATCTCCCACCAACTATTCACTAGTTATTCAGGGACGACTCGTTAGCCTGCATGCTATTAGGCAAGAATTGATTGATACTGGGCCAGTCGATTTTACGTGGGTGTGCATATGGCCGCTGGTGTATCGGAATACTGGTCAGGAAGAACAGCCTTCATTCTTGCTTCCATTGGGGCAGCCGTTGGCCTTGGTAATATCTGGAAATTCCCCTATACCCTAGGTGTCAGCGGCGGTAGTGCCTTTGTCCTCATTTATGTGTTTGCCATATTGTTGATCGCTACTCCGATCATGCTGTCAGAAATGATTATTGGACGGCATACCGGTAAGAGCTCGCCATCTGCGATGAAACAAATGGCTGTCGAACGAGGCAACAGTGCTAAGTGGGGGTTGCTGGGCTGGATGGGTCTGGTCGCCGTTACGCTGGTTCTGAGTTTCTATAGCGTAATCGCAGGTTGGACGGGTGCTTACTTGGTTAAATCTGCCTCGGGGAGCCTTGCCGGGCTGTCTCCAGCAGAAGTTGGTGCGAATTTCGATGCGTTTTTGCATGATCCGACAAGCATGATTTTCTGGCACTTCCTGTTCACTGCAACCACGGTTTTTATCGTCGCTCGTGGCATCAAAGTGGGTTTAGAACGGGTGGTTAAATTCTTAATGCCTGCATTGTTCTTGACCTTAGTTGCCTTGGTGATCAATTCCGCAATTATTGGTGATTTCGCGACCGCATTTCATTTCTTATTCACCCCTGACTTTAGCAAGATAACGGCACCCATTGTGCTTGCAGCAGTAGGGCAAGCGTTCTTTTCCGTCAACGTAGGGGTTGGCACGGTTCTTACGTACGCTGCCTATCTACCCAAGGACGTTAACCTGTTCAAATCTGCGATCACGATATCCTTGGGTGATACGTTGGTGGCACTGCTCGCTGGCTTGGCTATTTTCCCCATTGTGTTTGCCAATGGGTTAGACCCCGCGGAAGGACCAGGTTTGGTGTTTGTTACATTGTCCACCGCATTTGCCCAAATGCCGGGTGGTAGCATTATCGGCAGTGCGTTTTTTATCATGATTCTTTTTGCAGCGCTGACCTCATCAATCGCCATGCTTGAAACTTTGACTGCGCGGGCTAATGAATATGAAGGCATCAGCCGTGCGGGAGGGGCGATGCTCATAGGTAGTTGCACATTTTTGTTAGGTCTGGTGACAGTGTTATCTTTCTCAGCTTGGGAAAATGTGTACTTGTTAGGTGCATTTGAGGCGTTCGCTACTAAAACCCCCTTCGATCTGATCGACTATCTGGTTTCCAATATTATGATGCCAATCGGAGGGATGCTTTATGCACTTTTCGCCGGGTGGTGGGTGTCCAGAGAGATCCAAGTTGCAGAAGTGGGAATGGGTGACGGTGGCTTGTTTAAGTTCTGGTTGATTCTGGCGCGCGTAATTGCGCCAGCTGCCGTGGCTGCCGTTTTCTATTTTAATCTTACCTAAGCGGGTCGATACGGTGGCCACTTATGCTAGGTGCTAACTTCATTTAATGCGGTGATTTTTTCCTTGATCACGGTTAGCGCGATGTCGACGTCTTGTAAATGAGTCATATAGTTGAGAATTGCCATACGTAAGGTGAATTTGCCTGTTAACAAAGTTGAAGAAAGGAATATTCGACCATCTGCTACTATGGCGTCGATGAGTAAACGATTGTAGTTGTCTGCATCGCCTGATTTTGGTACGTAACGAAAAGGTACAATAGAAAGGTCTGGTGGTGAGCCCACTTCTATGCCAGGAATCGCGGACACTTGTTCGTAGAAATATTGCGCCAGCAGCAACTTTTCTTCGAGTGCTGCGGCGAAAGCATCTGTGCCATGCATTTTCAATGGCAACCAGAGGCGTAGTGCGCGGAAGGGTCGGGTTAATTCCGCTGAAAGATCACAGGGTGATCGTTCAGGGTCTTCTTCGACATCCTGCATGTATACGCCTCGTGCGTTGAATGCGTTGTACAATTTTTGACCGTCGCGTACGAGTACAACTCCAGTTCCGCAGGGTAGGAAAAACCCTTTATGCGGGTCCAATATCAATGAGTCTGAACGCTCTAGTCCAGATAGCCGCTGTTTGCCATCGGTGCATAGCGCAAATGCCCCGCCATAAGCGGCATCGACATGCAACCACACGTCATGTTTTGCAGCGATATCGGCGATGTCGTTGAGTGGGTCCACTGCGCCGATGTTGGTTGTGCCAGCGGTTGCCGCAATAAACCAAGGTTTCAGTCCGGCTGCATTGTCTTGTTCGATTAGTTTCTCCAGTACCTTTGCATTCATGCGTTGATCTTGATCCACAGCGACCTCGCGCATCACACATTCACCAAGACCCGCGACATATACAGCCTTGGTAAATGAGTGATGTGTTTGTGATGTCGCATAGATCACAGCGTTTTGAGTTTGTTGGCTGGTAATTGAAAACGCCTCACGTGCGGTAACAATGGCTGATAAGGCGGCTAGACTGCCTCCGGAGGTAAGGTCTCCCTCGGAAGTGCTGGGATACCCGACAACATCCGCCAGCCATCGCAGTAGGGTTTCATCCATGCGTGTGACCCCTGGTGCGGCGTGGCCCACCCCAGCGTATCGGTTGGAAATGGCGGCGATATAGTCTGCTAAAGCAGCTTCGTGTAGCGAGCCGCTTGGAATATAGGCGAAAAACCTGCCGGAACCCAAGTTGTGCCCGACACCATCTACAAAGCACTCTACTATATTGAGTGCTTCTTCGAGGGTGGCTGCACCAGTAGACACCTGCATGGCCTGCATAGTCTCATCTTTCGCGCCAGGGGTCGTATATACAGAGCGGTCGGGTAGGGTGCGCAAGAAATCTTCGGTGTGTTTTGATACACGCTGCAAGTTTGCAGTTCGAGATTGGATACTAGATTCTAGAGGCGCGGCGATATCGCGCAGATGCATCATGCGCTTCAGAATATCCATATTTGGTTTTCTATGTACCTTTCTAAATATAGAGTAAGACAGACATTTTAAGTCTCAGCCTTGGGGTTGGCAAAACCTAATTTTTGCAAGTTTCCTCGATAGCCTGATCCAGTAGCTCTTTAATCCGAGACGCAGTTTTTATCAGATCAAGCTTGGTTGTTAGCTTGGGTGGCTGGTTGTAGATCTTGATCATTTCAAACTGATACTGCATAGCACTTAGGTGTTCGTTCCACTCTATTGACATCGCATCAACTAGATTCCAATCGGTCACGGTTCCGTCCTTCCGTGGTTATTGCGCAGCCATTATCAATCAACTAAAACGGTTAGAGCAAGTACCTTTAACGTGCGGATATTGAAGTCATGCATGGCATGAATAAGTTTCACACTAGGGAACCTCTGAATAATTATCGTAAACTCAGCGTGAGCTGCGGGGCTTGTGTCAAGGCGGGCTTCGCCGGTAATGGCCACCCCCATTG
>QIGT01000254.1 GCA_003230835.1 Gammaproteobacteria bacterium | reverse complement strand
AAACCTGATCCAAACCTGATCTAGAGCAAACACCATGCCACAATGGTGTCATGAGCCCACCTCGCGTTATTCAAGTCGCCGTTCCTCGGCCATTACATACTGTATACGACTACGGCGTGCCCGCCGAGCTGTCCATGCCAGCTATTGGTACTCGACTCAGAGTGCCGTTTGGGCGTTCAAACACCATCGGCATTTGTACCGCCATCGAGGTTGAAACTCCGCACAAACGCCTCAAAAACATTCAACAGATACTCGACTCGCAACCCGCTATCCCAGCCGAGTTGATGCAACTTGCGCATTGGATGACCCAATACTACCACCACCCATTGGGCGAAGTGTTGGCCACCATGTTACCCAGCGCAGCGCGTAAGGGTGCACCTTTCGACATCGACGCTGTTGATCATTGGTGCGTGGCATCTACTCCTTTTGCAGGCAAACGTGCACCAGCCCAACTAGCATGTTATGAGTATTTGCAAGCAAATGGACCCAGCTCGGGCTCAAGCCTAGTTGAGGGTGGATTTTCGCGTCAAACATTGCGCAACCTACACAATAAAGGCGCCATCGAACGCTGTGAGGTGTTAACAAGCAAACAGTTCGAAACCCCACCAAAGGCAAATAACGAGCAAGTCCTCGCCATCGAGACCATCAACAAGCATCACGGCAAGTACGCTTGTTTATTGCTTGAAGGCGTCACCGGCAGTGGCAAAACAGAAGTTTATCTTCGCAGCATGGCAATCCCGCTCGCAGCGCAACAACAAGTTCTAATATTGGTGCCAGAAATTGCTTTGACACCGCAGACGTTAAGACGTTTCCAATGTCGCTTTGCCAACGTCGGCATGTTGCATTCCAACCTTTCCGATCACGATCGTTTGCAAACCTGGCTGAAGTGTAAATCTGGCAAAATCAGTGTGCTTATTGGCACTCGCTCCGCCATTTTTACGCCATTTAAAAGCCTTGGGCTAATCATAGTTGACGAAGAACACGACAGTTCCTATAAGCAACAAGACGGCCTGCGCTATTCCGCCCGAGACCTTTCCGTTATTCGCGCCCGAGCCCATAACGTGCCCGTTGTATTGGGCAGCGCCACACCCTCGTTGGAGTCTTTGTACAATGTGCAGCGCAAACGCTACCAACGCCTGCACTTGCATAAACGTGCGGGTGGCGCACAGATGCCAACCTACAACATCATCGATATGCGCGGCCAAACCCATACCGACGGTATCTCTCTTCCCCTTGAAAGGGTCATAAAGCGGCACCTCGAGGCCCGTGGACAGGTACTACTGTTTCTAAACCGGCGCGGCTTCGCACCCACATTGTTATGCGCCGCCTGTGGCTGGCAAGCTCACTGTACCGCCTGCGATGCCAGATTGACGCTGCATCGCACACCCCCACAATTGAGCTGCCATCATTGCGGGCTACGCCTCCAAGTGCCCAAAAAATGTGCACATTGCGATCAAACCAGCTTGTTACCTGTGGGTATGGGCACCCAGCGTACCGAAAGCGTGGCGCAGCAGTTGTTTAACGACGTGCCGATTTATCGCATTGACCGAGACACCACTCGCAGTACCAAAAAATTGGCCGAGCAGTTCGACAAAATAAACCAAGGTAAGCCCTGCATCATGGTGGGCACCCAGATGTTAGCCAAAGGCCATCACTTCCCGGACGTTACTTTGGTTGCAATTCTGAATGCAGATGCAGGCTTTTTAAGCCCTGATTTTCGGGCACCTGAACGCACCGCTCAACTCATCGTGCAAGTCGCTGGTCGCTCAGGCCGGGCGGTGCGGCCAGGCGAAGTGTGGATACAATCGTTCCAGCCAGACAACCCTGCCTTAGTCAGCTTGATACAGACAGGTTATCCAGGTTTCGCAGTAGCAGAGCTTGAGCAACGTATTAAAATGGGCATGCCTCCAGCAAAACCGATGGCACTGATTCGCGCTGAGTCAGTAAACCCTCAAGAAGCCATCAGCCTCCTCAATCACGCCAAGCAGCAATTCCACAGCATAGAAGCCTTGGGCCCAGTCCCAGCGCCGCTAGCACGTATGTCCAACCGCAGCCGTTTCCAACTGATGCTAATAGCAGAAACACGACCACAACTGCATAAAGCACTACAACAATTACAAATTCCAAAAATCCCCAACAAACTGAGATGGTCTATCGACGTAGACCCCTATGACAGTATGTAAATCGGTTATCGCCATTACTCTATGGCCTGCTATCATGCCTGCCCATTTTAACGACCTTCATCTGCGACCATGCCCAAAGACTTTGCAGCACGTGGCAATACCCGTAGCAAGAAACGCAAAACAAACCACAACAAGCGTAGATCTAGCCCCAAGCAACGGGTCCTATTTCACGCTCCAAGCTTTTCGTTCGGCGCCTTACTGGGTGCGGCAATTATTATCGTTGCGGCATATGCACCGGAGTTTTTAGCGTCCAAAACACCCGCCCCCCACCAAGATCAGGTAGCGGTAGAAGAAACACCGTCTGTCGAGTTCGAGTTTCCCCAACTACTCAAGCAGTCTGTGGTGAAGGCCGATCCGATCCCTTACGCCGTCGAACAACCGTCACAGCAATCCCAGCCCGCCAGCTACAGTATGCAAGCGGCATCATTTTTGGTGGCGTCTGACGCCAACCAGCTACGCGCGAAGTTACTCTTGCAAGACCTACCTGCAACCGTGAATTCTTCTTTGGTGGAGGGTCGCACTTGGTACCGCGTGTTGGTCGGTCCCTTCGAGCAAAAAGTGCAAGCGGAGCGCGTAATGACACAATTACGCAACCAAAATCTATCCGCAATGTGGATAGATAATTACAATTGAAAAGGTATTCTTCCGCCCCCACTATGCGTGGTAGTAGCTACACTTATTGCTTGATATTTCACAGACTTGATCAAGGCTAATACATGGTACAAATTCACGGCACGACGATTGTCGCCGTCCGCGACACGAACAACGTAGCCATTGGCGGCGACGGACAAATATCCATTGGCGATACTATGATGAAAGGTAACGCCATCAAAGTACGCAGGCTCTACAAAGATCAAGTGATCGCGGGGTTTGCCGGAAGCACCGCAGATGCCTTTACTCTATTTGAAAAGTTTGAACTGATGCTCGAAAAATATCATGGACAGCTTGCTCGTGGAGCCGTCGAGCTTGCCAAAGAATGGCGTTCCGACCGTGCGATGCGACGCCTCGAGGCGATGTTGATCGTCGCCGATAAAACCGTCACCTTGTTGATTAGCGGCAACGGTGACGTGATTGAACCTGACGGCGGCGTGTTGGCCATCGGCTCAGGCGGAGGCTATGCACGAGCGGCCGCAGTAGCCCTGGTCAATAATACCGATCTGCAGGCAGCGGAAGTGGTCGCCGAAGCGCTACAAATTGCCGGTGAAATCTGCATATACACCAACCAATCCCATACCATTGAAACATTGGCCTTAAATACATGAGCGTTATGACTCCTCGCGAAATCGTTCACGAATTGAACAAACATATTATCGGTCAAGACTCCGCAAAACGTGCGGTCGCTATTGCGCTACGCAATCGTTGGCGACGTATGCAAATTGAACCTGCGTTGCGCGAAGAAATAAGCCCAAAGAACATCCTCATGATAGGTCCTACAGGGGTCGGTAAAACAGAAATTGCGCGACGACTGGCTAAGCTTGCCAACGCCCCCTTCATCAAGATAGAAGCAACCAAATTCACCGAAGTAGGTTATGTGGGCCGCGATGTTGAATCTATTGTTCGCGACCTTGCAGAGGTTGCCGTGAGCATGCTGCGCGACGAAGAAATGAAAGCGGTGAGAAGTCAGGCAGAAGATCGAGCCGAAGAGCGCATCCTTGATGCTTTGTTACCAGAACCTAGGGCGGCGGGGTTCTCTCAATCTAAATCTGCTAACGACGACAAAAAAACATCATCGAACACCTCCACCCGTCAACTATTTCGTAAGAAACTGCGCGAAGGCGAGTTGGATGACAAAGAAATTGAGATTGAACTCGAACAAATCTCAGTTGGGGTCGAAATTATGGCACCACCAGGAATGGAGGAGATGACCAACCAACTGCAGAGTATGTTCAGCAATATGGGCGGCGGCAAAAAGCACACTCAAAAGCTGAAAATTAAAGATGCGCAACGCAAACTACGCGACGAAGAAGCTGCAGGATTGCTCAACGACGATGAAATCAAAGCACGCGCGATAGACGCCTTGGAGCAGACGGGTATTGTCTTCATTGATGAACTCGACAAGGTCGCAAAGCGCCAAGACACTGCCGGCGCCGATGTCTCTAGGGAAGGAGTCCAGCGCGATTTATTGCCGTTGATCGAAGGCTGCACTGTTTCCACTAAATATGGCACGGTGCGCACCGATCATGTTTTGTTTATCGCAAGCGGCGCATTTCACTTGGCCAAGCCCTCTGATCTAATCCCCGAACTGCAAGGACGCCTGCCCATTCGGGTAGAACTTCAGGCACTTTCTCCGGCTGACTTTCGCCGAATATTGGTAGAACCGGACGCCAGCCTTACTGAGCAGTATCAAGCCTTGTTGAGTACCGAAGGCGTTGATCTTGAGTTCGACGAATCTGGCATTGAGCGTATTGCTGAACTCGCCTGGGAAGTAAATGAAGGCACTGAGAACATTGGCGCTCGGCGACTCCACACGGTACTCGAGCGATTGTTGGAGTCTCTTTCTTTTGAAGCCGGCGAAGGTAACATTACTCAAGTCACGGTCGATGCTAACTATGTAGATGAACATTTAGCCGACCTTGTTAGCAACACTGATTTGTCTCGCTTCATATTGTAGTTTGCACTGTCTTTCGTGAACGCACCGAGCAAAGTCATTTATCACAAAATAGCGCACACCCTCGAAGTAGCTTGGCAGGAGACCAATTTCACCATTCCTGCAGAGTTACTACGCGTGTTTTCACCCTCGGCAGAAGTTCGCGGCCATTCTGCCCAAGAGCGCAAATTACAAACCGGCAAAAAACACGTTGGCATTCGACAGATTGAAGCTGTCGGCAATTATGCCATCAGAATAACCTTTGACGATGGTCACGACAGTGGCATTTTTGCGTGGGACTTTTTACATGACCTGGGCAATAATCAGAAAAAGTATTGGCAGGAGTATTTGACCGAACTAAAAACCGCAAACGCTTCGCGCCTACCGTCTATTCCAGTTGGGCAATGGCAGCCAACCAACAAATAAAGTAACGTTCGCACCGTAAATAGGCGCAAGGTCCACATTCACCGCAAAACTCATGGCCAATAACCAACAAGTAAATTTCGGCTATCGTAAGGTTTCAGCCGAGCAAAAAACCGAGCTCGTCGGCGAGGTTTTTCACCGCGTCGCGCAACGCTACGACGTTATGAATGACTTGATGTCGTTTGGCACCCATCGTATTTTTAAGCGCATGGTGCTGCAAATGTCCGGTGTGCGCAGTGGACATACAGTACTCGACCTAGCAGGTGGAACCGGCGATATGTCCGCCTTATTTGCTGAGGTTGTAGGCTCTACTGGACGTGTGGTCCTAACCGACCTTAACAACTCCATGATGGCTGTGGGTAGAGATCGTTTGCTCAATCAAGGCTTCGCTCAAGTTCAATTTTGCCAAGCACCCGCCGAAGTACTGCCCTTTGCAGACAGTAGCTTTAATTGTGCTTGTATCAGTTTCGGCTTGCGAAACTTCACCGACAAAGACCAAGCTTTGAATGAACTCTTACGCGTCTTAAAACCTGGCGCACCGTTGCTGGTTTTAGAATTATCCAAACCCGCACATCCGGCTATGCGGGCCGCTTACCAAACTTTTCAGGCACTTTGGCCCGCGGCGGGGAAGTTGCTGGTTGGTGACAGCGAGCCCTATAAATACCTGGTCGAATCCATTCAAGTCCATCCAGATCAAAAAGCGCTCAAGCAGATGTTTGAAGACGCCGGTTTCATCGACGTTAGTTATCACGATCTAGTCGGCGGCGTTGCCGCCATCCATCGTGGAATAAAGCCCCTTCAGGCTTAATTGTGGACAATCTCGAACAAGTCCTAGGCACTTTCTTCGCCGACGCCGCAACCCAGATCACGCAACAAGCCTTACGCAGCGACGCCAGCCTTCGCAGTCGCTTGTTGAGCCTTGAAGGAAATACCATACAAATTGAATGCACCTTACCCAGTATTACCTGGCATCTTTTGATCCAAGACACTGCCCTCATCTATGCCCATGGCAAAACAGAAAAGCCCAATGTGATTGTCAGGGGTAACTTGAATAACCTCGCCAGCCAGCTGGTGCTTGGCAATACCAAGGGTGGCGTCGAAGTTGAAGGAGATGAAACTTTACTCCTAGAGCTGATGCAGATGCTGACTCAGTTCAAACCCGATTTTGAAAATCAACTGGCGCAATTTTTTGGAAGCCAAACAGCCTCCACCCTACTGGGTACGGCCGAAATGGGGATAAGAGGTTTTCAGTCTGTTATCGAAGGCATTGGGCGTTCTGTTAAACATCAAGCGGGTGGGAGTTTTTTGCAACACAAGCAATTCGACGTGCTACTCACGTCGATAGATGACCTGCGCCTGCGTGTAGATCGACTGGCTGCTAACATCACTCTGCAGGAACAAAAACGCCATCCAGGTTCAAAGTATCATCCAGGTTCAAAGTATCATGGCTAGCTTGTTGCTCCAGGGTGTGCGACTGGCTCGCCACGCGCTGAAACATCGGTTAGACCTTTTGGTGCCCATAACAAGCGACACCAAGCGGCGCGTGCGCTGGCCGCTACTCACGCTACGTAAAGTTCTACCAGAACCCAAGCTACCTCGCGGGGTGAGACTACGCAGTGCATTTCTAGAGTTAGGACCCGTCTATATTAAGCTCGGCCAATTGCTGTCTACTCGAAGAGACCTGCTTGCCTCCGACTTGGCAGACGAGTTATCTCTATTACAAGACCAAGTGCCTAGCATCGAAAATTTTTGCGTGCAAGATTTCGTCGAGCAGCATCTGGGAGAACTTGCCAACAACCTGCGTGATATAGAAGCCACGCCGCTGGCCTCTGCGTCAATCGCACAAGTTCACACCGCCTCACTGCTCGACGGAGCGCAGGTGGTGATCAAGATCGTTCGCCCGGGTATCGCTGAGAAAATTCGCAGTGATATGCGCAACCTGCAACGTCTAGCGCAACGCATCTCAGACTTAATCAAAGATGCGGACCGTCTCCATTTGCCTCGCATCGTGGCTGATCAAGCTACGGTATTAGAGCAAGAACTAGACATGTTTCACGAGGCTCGCAACCAAATTCAGCTACGTCGGAATTTTGCCGAATCCGACTTGCTCTACGTTCCCCGCGTACACGCACAGTTTACGCGACAAAATATACTGGTCATGGAACGAGTCTATGGCGTACCTGTCAGCCATGTTGAAGAGCTCAAGCGACAAAACGTAGACTTAAAATTACTTGCCCACAAAGGTGTTGAAGCGTTTTTTACCCAGGTCTTCAACGACAATTTCTTCCACGCAGACATGCATCCCGGCAATGTTCTGGTAGATACAAC
>QIGT01000424.1 GCA_003230835.1 Gammaproteobacteria bacterium | reverse complement strand
AAGGTGGTATCACTATCGGTCCGCTGAAAGCTGATGCGGAACGGGCGAAAGAGTTCCAAACGCCGATGTTCATTGCCATGGATCCGCCAAAACATGATGTTCAACGTGCCACTGTGGTCCCGGTAGTTGCGCCGAAAAACCTTGCTGCAATGGAAAGTATCATTCGTGAACGTGCAGCAAAAATTCTAGATTCACTGCCGATAGGCGAGACATTTGACTGGGTGGATACCGTGAGTATCGAGTTGACAACGCAGATGTTGGCCACCTTGTTTGATTTCCCCTTCGAAGAACGGCGTAAGTTGACTCGATGGTCAGATATCGCGACGTCTGGTCCCGATGTGATTTCTACCGAGGAGCGTCGTGCGGAATTGTTAGAGTGTTTAGAGTATTTCACGCGGCTGTGGGAAGAACGTAAAGAAGGTGCTGTTGGGTTGGACTTGATTTCCATGTTGGCTCATGGGGAGAACACCAAGAATATGCAGCCGATGGAATTTCTTGGGAATTTGATACTGCTGATTGTTGGTGGCAACGACACCACCCGAAATTCTATTTCAGGTGGCGTAGTCGCGCTTAATGAAAACCCTGAGCAATATCAAAAACTGCGGGACAATCACGCCTTAATCGCCAGCATGGTGCCAGAAATTATTCGCTGGCAAACGCCGTTGTCGCACATGCGTCGTGTGGCCAACGAAGATGTGGAAGTAGGCGGCAAGACCATCAAGAAAGGAGACAAGGTGGTGATGTGGTATGTGTCTGGTAATCGAGACGAAACCGCCATCGACAATCCGGATTCATTCATCATAGATCGTGCTCGGCCGCGCCATCATTTGTCTTTTGGGTTTGGTATTCATCGCTGTATGGGTAATCGGCTTGCTGAAATGCAATTGCGCGTGTTGTGGGAAGAAATTCTGCAGCGCTTCAGCATGATTGAAATCGTTGGTGACATAGAAAGAACACCCTCCATATTTGTAAAAGGTTACACCCACATACCGGTTAAGCTACACGCTAAGTAGCATACCAACTGATCGACTATTACGTGTCTACTCTGGCGAGTCTAAGCGCAACTTACCTTGAGTGATTTCGCCGACTACTGCCACCTGATCAATTGGACCTAGTGCGGGATCTTGAGACAAAATAATCATGTTAGCAGGCTGGTTTATGAGCAGGTCTGCTTTCACGATACCTTCGTTTAGTTCTGCCACAGTGCCGGAATACAGCCATTTTCCGCGCATGTCCACACCAATTGAGTCGTTGGGCATAGCCACTTCGCCTCGTTTTCCCCAGGCCATGATGGTGCCCTGGTGCAACACCAGAACACTGTCTGTAACGGGTGGATCAAGCATCAAAGTGCCGCCAGAAAGAACCGAAGTTTCTGAGGTAGGTGGCGGCGGCGGTTCATCTAGGAATCCAGGAGGCATGTCGTTTGTCTCGTTGCTACAGCCGTAAATTCCCAGGCAGAAAAGCAAAGGTAAGATTGGTTTAAAGATAGACATGACCACCTAACCTGGTTTTTGAAGGACACTTTTCACATACCATAACTTGCTGGCTAAGCGCAGGTAAACAAGTATCGCAAGCATACCTACCACGGGAACCAATACGGCGTTGTGTACACCGACCCATTCAATCACTACACCCAAGGAGTAACTGCCAATAGGCATGCCGCCCATCAGCCCTAGAGAATAGACCGACATTACTCTGGCCCGATGTGATTCGATTGCAGCCTCTTGCACTATGGTTCTAGACATCGTCATACCTAAGCCCCCACATACACCCCAAGCAAAAACCACGGTATAGAATAGCCATTGAGGCAGCTCGAAATACAATATCGAGAGCACACAGGCGCTAATCGCCCCGGCAATAAGTAGCAGCCTTCCGGGCCGCAATACCCGTCCTCTACGCATGAGTATGCTGATCACAAGTACGGTGCCTAGCATGTTAGCGCCGAAGGTGGCGGCAATAGCAAAGGAACCACCGCTGTAGATGTCTCTGACCATGAGTGGCAGCAGAACCATGTATGCGCCGGCGAAGAAGATACCCACGGAGAACGTCTGAATGATGGCTGGGCGTATAGAGCTATTTTGCCAAGCAAGCCGTATGCCCTCGGCGATGGCTTTGAGGGGATGCTGTAATGGTTGTTTGGGTAGCGGCTCAAGAGGTGGAATTCGGCTGATGGCCAAGGTCGACGCGATCATCAGGCAAGACATGATGACCAATAGAGTAGGTGGGCCGACGTATTCTGCGCTGGCACCAATCGCGAAACCTAGAATCTGTACACCAAACTGAACGCCAATTGCCATCGTCACCACGCGCTGAATGTCGTTTCCAGCCACCCGGTTCAGTAGCGCGTCTCTTGTGGGCTGGATAAATGCCGCGAATGTTCCGCCCACTAACGCCCAGCAAAAAAGCACAGTGTAGTTAAAGTGACCGGTGGTAAATATAACCGCAACAACCAATGGCACAATAGACATACCGGCACTCAGGCCAATCAGTAAGCGTCGTTGATCAAAGCGATCGCCGAGCCAACCACCCCATAGTATGAGCAGTAACATAGGCAGTTGAGCAGCAGATTGAGCCAAACCTACCCGTATGGGTGATTCTTGTAGGTAAACGGCTACCAGCCAAGGATACAATACAATCTGAATTCCGGCTGGCACTATCAGCAGCGCAGTACCACCCAGGTACCAACTCAGTTTGGGTGACACTGCTTGCCTATCATATGGGGGTAGCCGAGGTGTGATGAATTTTCATTATGTCTTATCTTTGGGTGTGTTGTGTCATTTGACCCGCGAGCAATGAAGCCCTACATTGCGGCAGCATAGTAGAGGGGTAATGATTTGCGAAGGTGGATTTACAAATTACTGTTTACGCTAATCATGGGTCTGGGCCATCAAGCACTCGCCCAAGATAGTGAGCAAGCGCATGAACTTGGTCGGACCATAGCATGGAGTGCTTATAATTTAGGCTCCACGGGGTACAACCAAGCGGTCGCCATTGGCAAAGTTCTGAAAGACCACTACGACGTGAACTTGCGTGTGGTGCCGGCCAAAAATGATGTGTCGCGCCTGTTACCCTTGGTGAAAAAGCGCGTGCAATTTTCTGCTAACGGCATAGCCACTTATTTCGCCCAGGAAGGGGTATTTCAGTTTGCCGATGCCAAGTGGGGACCGTTGCCATTACGTATGGTTATGATGTCCTACGGTGACAGTAATCAGGCTCTAGCGGTGGCTGCAGATTTAGGCATAAAGAGCTACGCAGATTTACGTGGTAAAAGGATCCCTTATGTTCGGGGTGCGCCTGCCTTAAATATTCCTACCCAAGCCTTTCTAGCCTGTGGTGGTCTAACTTGGGATGACGTCGAGCGAGTCGACTTCCCTGGTTACAACAGCATGTGGACAGGTTTGGTGAATGACCAAGTGGACGCCGCCATTGCCAATACTGTTTCCGGTCCTACCCGCAAGCTGGAAGCTTCTCCGCGGGGAATATACTGGCCGCCGGTACCCCATGACGACAAAGCGTGCTGGCAACGTATGTCTAAAGTTGTACCGTTCTTCATTCCTCACATGGCAACCCGCGGGGCTGGCATATCCAAGCAACACCCACATGAAGGTGCCACCTACCCGTACCCACTGTTGATTACCTTGTCTGATCAGAAAGAGGGCTTGGTTCATGATCTTGTTAAAGTAATTCATCAACACTACGATGAGTACAAAAATGCAGACCCAGGTGCTATCGGGTGGGCTATGGATCGACAATTGTTTCAGTGGTCTGTGCCATATCACGAAGGCGCGATACGATATTTCCGCTCTATCGGTGTGTGGAATGAGCAGACAGATGAACATAACCAACGTCTCATTCAACGTCAGGAGGTGTTGGCAAATGCATGGCAGACACATGTTGCAGTGCAATCACAGGCAGGCTTAGGCAAGCAAGCAGCGAAAGCAGCCTGGTACCTAAGTCGAGCAAGCGCATTGAAAGGCGAGGGCTTCGATCCCATCTGGGAAGAGATGATGCAGGATTAGAAAGATTATGAACCTCCATAGTCTTTCTTGAGCATGATGCAGGCAACTTCATTTACTAAGGCCATGGTTGCGACTCTGGCTGTGCTTGCTTTGATCCTCGCGATGGACACCGTGCGCCTTTTTGCCGGCGAGCAATGGCTGTCGGGTTTGGTGAGAATTGAGTCGCAGTACTATTTTGCGTTATTCGCTTTGTTAGTGCCGGCGGCTTTCTTGTTGTATCCGACCAAGAAATGGATAGATTGGCCGATTGCGATCATGGTGTTCGTTGTTCTCATTGGTTTCTTTGTCACTGCCGAACAAGCATTGGATGAAGCGTGGGAGTTTGGTGCACCCGATCTTGCGATTGCAGCGGCACTGGTGCTTTGGCTTGCGATACTAGAGGCTTTGCGTAGGACCGCCGGGTTAACGCTGTGTGTCATAGCAGGGTTGTTTTCGATCCTGCCATTAATTACCGAGTATATGCCTGGGCCACTTAATGGCTTGCCGGCGAGTTTGCAAGAAACCGCTGCCTACCATGCATTAAGTATCGAGAGTATTTTTGGTCTACCTTTCCAAGCCTTTGCCAATTTGGTCATTGGCTTCGTTGTCTTCGGTGTAGTGTTACAGCACACGGGCGGAGGTGCGTTCTTTCTTAATTTGGCCTTTGCATTACTGGGTAAGCAACGCGGCGGACCGGCGAAGGTTGCCATCGTATCCAGCGGTTTGATGGGCTCGATGAGTGGCAGTGTTGTCACAAACGTACTCACCACCGGTCAACTCACTATTCCTGCGATGATGAAGGCGGGTATGAAGCCGCGTGTGGCAGCCGGCATTGAAGCTTGTGCTTCAACCGGCGGTGTACTGCTGCCGCCCATTATGGGATCTACTGCCTTCATTATGGCAACTTTGTTAGAAATACCCTACGTGGAAGTTGCTCTTGCTGCTTCACTGCCCGCATTACTCTACTTTGTCAGCCTTTATTTACAGATAGACGCTTATGCAGGTCGAGAACAGCTCGAAGGCTTAGACGATGACGAGGTCCCCAGCTTGCGAGAAACAATCGCTACCGGCTGGTTTTACTTGGGTGCATTTGCACTGCTTGTATTTTTATTGATATTTCTTCAACGTGAAGCGCTGGCCCCGTACTACGCCACAGCTGCGCTGTTAGTACTCAATCAATTTTCGCCTAAATATCGTCTTAATTGGCCAGGCTTATTCGATTTACTGTTTAACATTGGAAAGCTACTGCTAGAGCTGTTGGTAATATTGTCAGGCGTAGGTCTGATCGTAGGCGCACTTTCTGTGACCGGGCTTAGTGGCACCTTGGTTAACGACTTACTAAGTTTAGCCGGAGATTCCCTGGGTCTTTTATTGTTGATGGGGGCTCTGACTAGTTTTATCCTGGGCATTGGCATGACCGTGACAGCCGCCTATATTTTTCTGGCCATAGTGCTCGCTCCCGCATTGGTAGGCCAAAATCTATCGCCACTTAGTGCGCACCTTTTTATTCTGTACTGGGCCATGCTCTCGTATATCACGCCCCCTGTTGCCCTGGGTGCGTACGCAGCGGCGTCTATTGCGCAAGCTAATCCTCTGCAAGCAGGTCTCTCAGCCATGCGCCTGGGTAGTGTGATATACATTATTCCATTCATCTTCGTCCTCGATACTAGTTTCCTACTAGGGACAGATATGTGGGCAAGTGGGCTGGCGGTGTTCGAGGCGCTTATAGGGGTGTGGTTGATTGTTGGGGGGTTGCAAGGCTATGTGACCGGCTTTGGGTTGGTTGAAAAAATGTACCTACGCATTGCGCTTTCGCTGGCTGGCTTGGCTATCGCTCTGCCAGATCTTAATTTGGTGTTGCCTCAGGCGCCAGATAACAATTTGATGTTGATCGGTGGATTAGTTGCTGGTGGGCTGGTCTTTGCTATTTCATGGCAGCTTCGTCGCCAACCCGAGGGGTAACTATGGGGAATCGACGTGGAAAAGCGTCGAACAATTCGCCTAGTACCGCCAAAGCCTGCAAGTCGCCGTCTACCGAAAGTTTGTCTTCTTGAACTAATGTGACAGCACTTGTTAAGCCGAAAAACATTCTCTTTATAGACAGCGTGTCAGATTTTAGGGTTGCCGTTGGTGTCGCAGATTGTTTGTTCTCATAGGCGTTAAGCACACTGTTTTCGATACTCAGCAGCCACTGGCTGGAACTGTCAGTCATCTGTAGATTAATGTGTAATGAAAGTTGTTCACATTTGCTTGGCATGAGTCGTACCGCCATAAGTTGAAACAAGTTTTTTAACGGCATCCCCTGGGCGATACCTTCACTTGCCGCGTACTTGGAACTCTCGGGTAAGCCATGCCGAAGTTCTAGTGCGCCACAGAGAAAAAAGTTTCGCCAGGGTGCAGATTCACTTTGATAGCCAAGTTGCTCTAAAGTGTCTGCAAGAAGGGCGCGGGGTTCAACCAGTTCAACATTGTGCATGACGACATGGTTCAAAACCTCTGCCACCCAGCGATACTTTCCGGCAAGAAAGTCTTTTTTTATCCTAACCATAATTGCGTCAACGCCACCCATGTATTCGACATAGGCAGAAGCTGATTCAGATTGGGGTAAGGCATACAAGGTGGAAGGGTTACCGTCGAAGTAACCCAAATACTTAACGTACACAGCCCGTGTGTTGTGATGTAGGCTGCCGTAGTAACCGCGATTATAGAACTCTCCACCGAGAGCTTCCGGCAATTGTACACGCTCTGCGATCTCTTCTTTGGTAAAGCCCTTGTTGGCTAAACGCAACGTCTGATCATGAATGAATTTATACAGATCACGTTGTTTAGAAAGGTACTCTAGCGCTTCCACTCGTCCCCATATCGGCCAATGATGACAAGCGAATTGAATCTCAAGGCGTGCGCCAAATAGCTCAATGCTCTCGTTTATTTGTTGTGACCACGCCAATGCGTCACGAACCTGAGCGCCACGTAAAGTGTAGACGTTGTGTAAGTGATGAGATGTGATCTCAGACATGCACAAGGCTTTGAATTTAGGCAGGTAGAAAACGAACTCAGCCGGTGCTTCGGTACCAGGGGTCATTTGGAATTCTATCTCCACACCGTCAATGGTATGAACTTCGCCGCTGTTACATATATTCACCGTGGGCACAATAAAACCTGTCGTGCCCATAGACAGAGCTGCGCCTAAACCTGTGGTGACGATTCCGGTGGGGGAGGGCTTCAACAAGTTGCCGTACATGTAAGTGGCACGGCGATTCATGACATTTCCGGCGAGGACGTTTTCGTTCAGTGCCTCATCTACAAAGTGTTCGGGTGCTAGCACGGGGACTTTGCCGCTATCAACATCTGCGACAGTGACCACGCCGAGTATGCCAGCGAAGTGATCTGCATGGCTATGGGTGATTAGAACCCCGGTGACCTCGCGTGCGCCTAGATATTTATTGGCTAGATCCATCTGAAGAGGTCAGTGGGTCGACTATGATCCAGCCGCTATCGCCTGCTATTAAGGTCATGTTAGCAATGTCGAAGGAGCGGACCTGATACAAGCCGGGCGCTATCTCGAATAAGCCATGATGTTGTGCATTCAATTGTGCTTGCCGCCACAGGCTCGGGTTGACGGTGTCTGGCGCTTCTCCTTCAAGAAAGCTGAAGCGGCTAAGATCATAGCTGACGTTGCCGTTGTCTCGGGTAATAGTCAACGGATCTAGCGTGGCAATGAAACCACGCTGCGCGTTTTCGAAACTTCGCCGATCGGTAAATGGCAGCTCGCTGAGTATGGCTTTATTTGCATCTACCGTATGTTGAGATGCGGCTTTGGCTGCCGCCAGGTCTTGCGGCAAAGGTGAATAACTCATGATGTCTCCTGTTCGCGCACACGCACATCTACGCTTAAGCTTTGATGGCCGCCGCCGAGTATGTAGCCTCGTGTTGGGGC
>QIGT01000393.1 GCA_003230835.1 Gammaproteobacteria bacterium | reverse complement strand
GTTTTGATTCTACCCATGCTACCGATCTGCCAGATCCATAATTCGTAGTGATAATCGCTAAGGACTCAAGCAGGCCGTCGTCAATATTTTCTTGAATGCCACATATTCTTTGCCCTTCCACAGGCAGGTAAGTGCCTAAGAACTCTCGCAGAGCAGAATTGTCTACCATGCCGTGTACATCAGCTCGTCCTAACCGACCACCACTGATGATGCGCAAGCCCCATATAAAGACGCGCTTCATGATACTGCTGAGCTTGGTGTTATAAACCCGTGAGGTGTCTAGTTGTAGCCACAACTCGCGTAAGGTCTCTACAGCATCTGGCCACTTACCTCGATAGGAAGCAAGCTGCACAGCATTAATCGCACCAGCGGAAACACCAGTAAGAATCTGCGGGCGATAGTTAGGAATTGCCTTGGCGATGTAGCGCAGGGCGCCCACTTGATAGGCTGCGCGAGCGCCACCGCCACTCAATACCAATGCATGTTTTTCGGCTGTTTGATCCATACCCATTTGTACGTATTTGTACGCTCACTCTAAACTCGAGAAATCAGCATTGATCCTAGCAGCAGATAGCCTGTCGGTGGGGTGTATTACTCATTTTTCGCAGAATCAACATTCAATTCTAGTATGATGATGCATGCTTCAACGTCTGCGCACAGTGAAGCCGCGGATGGATGCCCTGTTTCGTCCCAGCGGCAAGGTTTTCTACGGCTGGTGGATTGTTGCTGCGGCAGCCAGCATACAGTGGCTGGCTGCCCTCACTTGGATGCATTCTTATGGCGCCTATGCCATAACCCTGCAAAAAGAATTCGGTTGGAGTATGACCACCCTGTCCTTTGCGTTTGCTCTGACCCGGCTTGAAAGTGGCTTGTTGGGTCCGCTGCAAGGCTGGCTGGCCGATCGCTTTGGTCCAAGACCCATTCTCCTCATTGGTACCATCATTTTTGCATTGGGTTTTTTCGCCTTTAGCCAAGTCAACTCGATTACCACCTTCTTCATCGCCTTCATATTGATTGCCTTAGGATCGAGCCTAGGTGGCTGGGCAACCTTGATGGTCTCCATCGTGAATTGGTTTGATATACATCGCTCCAAAGCGGTGGCTTGGTCACAAATCGGCTTTTCACTAGGCGGTCTTTGTGTGCCTTTCGCTGTTTACGGTATCGAAGTTCTGGGCTGGCGTACCATGGCTAACGTCAGTGGCTTTGCAGTGCTTTTGATTGCTGGCCCACTGGTTTTGTTGGTTCTGCATAGGCCTGCGGAAATTGGCGAAATCGCTGATGGTATTGGGCATGTCCGGGAAGATAAAGACAATCCGGTTAAAAGTGAGGTTTCGTTTACTTGGCAACAAGCTGTGCGTGAGCCCTCCTTTTGGCTGATCTCAGCAGGCCACAGCCTTAGCCTACTCACTGTCTCTTCGATGTTGGCACATCTCATCCCACACCTGACTGTCAGCTTAAACTACACCACGGTTCAAGCCGCCGTCGTCTTTGGTTTCATGACCGGGGTTCAACTTATTGGTCTATTCCTAGGCGGGTATCTCGGTGACCGGTTCGAAAAAAGAATGATTTCTATGATTTGTATGATCGGCCACTTTATCGGTCTACTAGCAGTAACCTACGCCACCAACGTATGGTGGCTTGCTGTGTTTGTGTCCATGCATGGTTTGGCATGGGGTGTTCGCGGTCCCCTCATGGTGGCAATACGTGCAGATTATTTCGGACCGCGATCATTCGGCACTATCATGGGCTTCTCTTCACTCATTGTGATGCTTGGCATGACAGCCGGACCCATTGTTTGTGGTGTATTGTTTGACCTTTACGGTAACTACCAAATTGCTTTCACCAGCATGGCTTGCATATCTTTATCTGGTGCCATTTGTTTCTATTTTGCCGCACCGCCTAAAAGGCTTTCATCTGCCTAGTGTTCCTGCAACGTGATAATGCTTTAATGTTTTAAAAATGGATGTGGAGCCGCCAACTATGAGTCGATTGCTTCTAAGTTACTTCGTCGATGAGTAAAATCGCGACCAGGTGCATTCTAAAATACCTAGCCAAAGGTTTAGATCCAACCCGCGAATGCCAAGGCGACCTACAACGCGAATTGCTCGACAGCCTCCCCAATGCGCAGTCTGTGGTAGTGCTTGCCGTGGTAGATGGGTATTCAATAGAAATAGAGATCGCCGACTTGGGGCCTTTTTCACGTTCTGGAATTGAACCTTACGTCGCCGAACATGTATTGCCTGAGGCTATTTCCATACGTTGCAATCCTTCGAGAGCTGTTGAAATACAGCTTCTACAGGCACATTTCCCCTAGGGGACCGCTGAGTAATTATCGTTTACTCAGAGGTTCTCGCGCTTGCCAAAACAAGCCCGAATGGGATCGTCAAGAGATATTGAACCGGCATGACCATTCTCCAGCCAGGAAAGTGATCCTTGAACAGCAAAGGTTGTGACCGCATCGGGAAAGCAGCTATTCTAACACCGGATACGAAAGGGATTTACTGGGAGGGGATAAATGTCTAAAGACATCGGCGAAGCTGTTCGTGAAATTTGCTTATCCTTTCCTCAAGCTGAAGAAGTACTTAGCCGTGGCACGCCTAATTTTAGAGTCATCGGCGGTAAAACTTTCGCCACCTATGTGGTTAATCACCACGCCGATGGTCACCTGGCATTGTGGCTTCGTTCACCCCCAGGAGCGCAATCTTTGTATGTCGACGCAGAGGCTGAGTACTTTTATGTACCCCCTTATGTAGGACCCAGTGGCTGGCTTGGGGTAGATCTAGACAAGGGGCTGAGTTGGCCACGCATTGCCGACTTGGTGCGCGAAGCTTATGTCGAAGTGGCGCCAAAGTCTCTAATCCGAAATTTGCCGCCCGCCATTAAAATCCAACCACCTACCACAACCATCGACCCGGAAGAATTTGATCCTTTTACTTCGAAAACTGCACAAAAACACCTTCATCACATCCGTACCCTCTGCCTTGCTTACCCCGAAACTCGACAAGACACTGCGTTTGGACGCCCTTGTTTTCGTGCCGGCAAGAAAAGCTTCTGCACACTCTATTTTAGAGATTCCACTTTGCACCTGTCTACTTGGGTCGGCGAAGAGACACAAGTCGCGCTTACTTTTGACCAACGATACAGCATTCCCATGTACACCGGGCACAACGGCTGGATCGAGCTTGAGATGACAAAAACGCCTTTGAAAGGTGAGCTTGAGAACTTAATCGAATCGAGCTATCGACATTTCGCACTTAAACGCATGCTAAATTTATTAGATCAACAAACCAAGGTTTAGAAACTATGGCAGGACCGTTAGACGACATCGTCGTGGTAGAAATAGATAACTGGATGGCCGCACCCAGTGCTGGCGCTATCTTGGCCGACTTAGGTGCGAGAGTCATTAAGGTGGAGCCAATAACCGGCGACCCCATGCGTGGTCTGTCGCGGCCAATCAAGCGTAGCGATATCAGCGATGACTTGAAAGGATACGACTTTCAATTTGATGTCGATAATCGAGGTAAAGAGTCCATCGCAGTTGCCTTAGACCAACCTGCAGGAGCTGACCTGGTGCGCAAGCTTGTCGAGAAAGCCGATATATTTATGTGCAACTTGCTGATGAGGCGACAAGAAAAATTCGGCTTAGACCCAGCCAGCTTGTTCAATGTCAAGTGTAACCTAGTGCACGCCACACTCACGGGATACGGTACTACGGGTCCCGATGCATGGCGACCCGGCTACGACGTAACGGCTTTCTTTGGACGCTCTGGTCTATACGATGCGCAACGAGAAGGCGATGACGGCGTTGTACCTATGGCTCGTCCTGCTCAAGGCGACCACACTACCGGCCTGGCCATGGTGGCTTCAATGCTGGCAGCGTTACGGTTGGCTGAAAAATCTGGCGAAGGTCAGGTAGTAGAAACCTCACTGTATGAAACCGCCGTTTGGACCCAGGCAACCGACTATGCGGTAACCGCAGTCGATCATGCACCGGTGCGTCGACGCGCAAGAACACAGATGCTCGCCATCACAGCTAATCGCTTTCCGTGCGGTGATGGAAAGTGGGTCGTCTTTAACATGATGCCCGACGTCGCTTATTGGCCACGAATGTGCCAAGCCCTCGAGGTTGAGGAGATCATCGATGACAAGCGCTTCTCAGACTCAAGCCTACGTTATCGTAATATGCCGGAATTGATTGGTATTATCGATGCCGCCTTGGCAAAACGTGGTCGTGATGAGTGGGGTGAAATTTTTGACAAAGCAGGTCTCATATGGGGGCCAGTTATGGGGCTGCATGAAGTTCCCCGAGACCCACAGGCCATAGCACTCGGCATGTTCCCTAAAATAGAGCACCCCAGTGTAGGCTCCTATACCACAGTCAACATCCCCATGCGTTTCTCAAACGCAGACGTGCATCCTAGAGGTCCTGCACCGAGCTTGGGGCAGCACACCCAAAGTATATTGAGCGAAACTGGATTTAGCGAAACAGATATTGAAAACATGAAGAGCGAGGGTATTGTCGCAGGAGAATAACTAACAAAGAGCTGGGCAAAACAGCCGAGATGGTTGCGAGCACAATGAGATGGGTATAGGGCCAGTGTTCGCCATTTCGAGATTGTTAGACTACACAGGGTTAACACTGGACGACATCGATCTAATAGAGCTTAATAAAGCGTTTTAGAAATTACGTTTAAGGTGGAATTGTGAAGCAGCGAAACGATCGTCGGCAGTTCTTAAAATCAAGCGTCATCTTAGGCGGCGCAAGTGCTGTGGGAGTCCTCACGCCACCTAGCCATGCTCAAACCTGGCTGAATCAAGGCGTACAGAAGTACCGAACGCTAGGCCGCACCAATTTAAAGGTATCTGATATTTCTTTCGGCTCTAGCCGGCTGCGTAGTGGTGAAGAAGATCTAGTCCAACATGCGATCGACCTTGGCATCAACTACTTCGACACCGCAGAAAGCTATACCTCAGGCCAGTCGGAAACTGTTATTGGTCGCGCTATTAAGGGCCAACGAACGCAACTTTATTTGGTGTCAAAAACCATCATCCGGGCCACAACTTCGGCTGATACCATGATGCGCGACCTCGAAGGATCGCTACGGCGCTTACAGACAGACTACATCGATGTGTATATGAACCATGCGGTCAACAACATCGAGGTAGTGAGCAACCCTGAGTGGCAAATCTTTAACGACAAAGCCAAAGCACAAGGTAAAATTCGATTCACCGGCGTCTCTGGACACGCCGGTAACTTAATCAACTGCTTAGACTACGTGCTAGATCATGACCTCGTTGATGTCATGTTAGTGGCATACAATTTTGGTCAGGACCCCAAATTTTACGAAGGGTTAACCCGCGGGTTCGACAGAATCGCAACTCAACCCGACCTGCCCCGAATAATCACCAAAGCCAAAGCCAAAAACGTTGGGATTGTGGCCATGAAAACCTTGATGGGTGCCCGGTTAAACGATATGCGCAGCTATGAAAACTCTGGTGCTACTTTTGCCCAAGCAGCATTTAGCTGGGTACTGTCGAATGCAAACGTCGATTCGTTGGTCATCTCGATGACAAGCAAACAACAGATTGACGAATACTTAGGTGCCAGCGGGTCAACGCATGTCAGCGTCAATGCTCGCAGCTTGCTGGATCAATACGCACTCCTGAACGGCGCCAACTATTGTAAACATGCCTGCAATTTGTGTGAGGGTTCCTGTCCATATGGCGTACCCATTTCTGACGTATTGCGTACGCGCATGTATGCAACAGACTACCAAGACGTCGACTTCGCACGCAGTGAATATGCACTGCTTGAGACGAACGCAAACGCCTGCCTGAATTGTTCAGGGGAACCCTGCCAAAACGCCTGCCCCAATGGGCTAACAATTAGCGAGCTTTGCGCGCCAACACACCGTATGCTTGCTTAAAATTAGGTGAGTGAAGTACGTGTCCGTAGAGGATGTTCTAGAAAAATATAAGGCCGGCGAGGTAGATCTAACAGAGGCTATCGAGAAGATCCAAAGCAACTACTTCCAGGATCTCGGCCATACCGTAGTAGATCATAACCGCGAGCAACGCACTGGTTCCGGTGAGGTGGTATTCGGCTCGGGCAAAACAGCAGAACAAATTTCAGACATTATCAGCGCAATGTTAGATCACGGCAGCAATGTTCTTGTGACCAGAATTGAAGCCGACAAATATAAGGCGTTAACAGGCTTACCCACATTCTCCACATATGACGCAGCCACCGCTATGTTGAGTTGTGTTCAAACTAAAATACCCCCACCAGAGACCTCAATTGCAATCGTCTCAGCCGGTACCTCTGACATGAAAGTGGCAGAAGAAGCTGCCATTACTGCTGAATTTTTCGGCAATCGAGTGCTGCGTGTATACGATGTTGGCGTCGCTGGCCTGCATCGATTGTTAGCCAGACTCGATGAGCTTCGGCAAGCGCGCGTCCTGGTTGTCGTGGCGGGCATGGAAGGCGCTCTGCCTAGCGTGGTTGGCGGATTGGTAGACAAGCCCGTTATCGCGGTGCCCACCAGTGTAGGCTACGGGGCTGCCTTTGACGGCATGGCAGCTTTGCTAGGCATGTTAACCAGTTGTGCCTCTGGTATTAGTGTGGTTAATATCGACAATGGATTCGGTGCTGGGTTTCTGGCGAATTCGATCAATCGTTTGTAAGATGACCGCATGCAAGCTCTAGACGACAAGTATCAAATGCTGAAGGACAATCTGCGCCAATACAATAGCGCTATTGTCGCCTTTTCTGGTGGTATCGACAGCTCCTTAGTCGCCTATGTAGCTGGAGAAGTGCTCGGCAAGAAAGCGCTGGCGGTGACTTCTGCTTCCGCCAGTTTGAAGCGAGCGGATTTGCAGTTGACAGAAAAACTAGCCCTAGACTGGGGTATTTCACACAAGGTCATTGTCACAGACGAGTTATCAAAACCTGAGTATCGGCAAAACCCCACCAACCGCTGCTTCCATTGCAAAACTTCCCTTTATACCTACCTAGACGAAATGGCAAAAACCGAAGCGGTAGAGGTGGTACTCAATGGCACTAACTTGGACGACTTAGGCGATCATCGGCCTGGTCTGATCGCCGCAGAAAATTTTGAAGTACGCTCTCCCCTAGTGGAATCTGGGTTTCACAAGAAAGACATTCGAACTCTGGCTCATAAACTAGGGCTGCAGAATGCCGATAAACCCCAGGCTGCCTGCCTGTCCAGTCGGTTTCCGTATGGCACTCATATTACCCTAGAATTACTGGGTCAAGTCGAAGCCGCAGAAGCAGTATTAGAAGATCTTGGCTTTAGCGAATATCGTGTGCGGCATCATAACGAAGTAGCAAGGCTTGAAATCGCGCCCCAACAATTTTCTTTAGCTCTAGAAATGTGTGCCGAACTACAACGGCGCATTCAAGCTACGGGTTATCACTATGTCGCCTTAGACCTCGCAGGTTTTCGCTCGGGCTCTCTCAACGAATTCGCTCGGGCTCTCTCAACGAAACACTCACCGCCGCGCAGAAAAAGACTCAGCATATAGCCGTAGTACATGTACATACGCCTTAGATTTGCACCTTCTAAGCACTCTTCTGCTTGAGGTAAAGGGCCAACTGACGGTCATGTCGGCTGGTGGCTGACAGGGTACCCGGACGCACGTAGGGTGCCCATCTAGGCTCCCGTGCCGCTTTTACCTCATCACCCATTATCGTCACCCGTTGGATGATTCGTTCACCACTAAAGTCATTAAGTACAAAGTGTTGGGTACAACGATTGTCCCACATGGCAATGGTTCCCGGCGTCCAGCTATAGCGGACGGTGAA
>QIGT01000021.1 GCA_003230835.1 Gammaproteobacteria bacterium | reverse complement strand
TTCAAACCGCCATCGGTGTACGCCACAACTGCGCAATCAACCTACATTGAGGCAGCTTAGGGGAATTTCAATGCCACTTTCAGCAGAATACGCCGCTTTATTTGAACAACTCGCACAGGGCGATCCGGTTCCACCACTATGGGAACTGACGCCAGAGCAAGGGCGCGAGATGTATCGCATGATGCGCCCACTCAACCCCGAGTTGCCCATCTTTAAAACAGCGCAACAGACCGTCCCAGGTTCACAGGGCGACATCCCGCTACGAATCTACACCCCGCAAGGTGATGGGCCCTTTGGCGTATTGATGTACTTTCATGGTGGTGGTTGGGTCATCGGCGATCTCGATGTGGGTGACGCGGTATGTCGAGAATTTGCTACGCTGGCTAACCTCGTTGTGGTTTCCGTTGGCTACCGAAAGGCGCCTGAAGACCCTTATCCTGCAGCAGTAATCGATGCATATGATGCCACAAAATGGGCCGCGCAGAACATGGCAACCCTCAACGGTAACGGCAAACTCGGCGTAACCGGAGAAAGTGCCGGTGGCAATTTGTCCGCCGTCGTTGCACTGAAGGCGCGCGATGAAAACGGTCCAACAATCGCTTTTCAATGCCTACTGTATCCAGTCACCGATTGCGATATGAGTCGTGCCTCGTATACCGAAAACGGTGAAGGTTATCTTCTCGAAACAAAGGCTATGGCCTGGTTTTGGGACAATTACTGTGCGGATGAGAAGCAGCGAAAAGAAGCCTATGCCTGCCCGCTATTGGCCGCAGACCTGAGCAATTTACCACCGGCATTGGTGGTTACGGCAGAGTTCGATCCATTGCGTGACGAGGGTGAAGCCTACGCTGCTGCGCTGAAAGCCGCCGGTGGCGAAGCCGAAGCAGTGCGTTACGATGGCATGGTGCACGACTTTTTTGCTACTGCGCCCATGTTTGCAAGCTCACGCGTGGGTTTGTTGGCAACCATCAATACCTTGAAGCAGTATTTGAACTAACCCGCCGGGTACTAGGAGCCAAAGCCATGTTATATGTCTTAATTTGTGATGATAAAGCGGACAATGAAGATCTACGCAAAGCGACCCGGGAGCAACATCTGCAATATGTCCAAGCCTTTGATGTGCGTTTCGCAGGACCTATGTTATCCGCTGACGAAAGTACCATGGTGGGATCTATGATCGTGTTGGATGCAGATGATCGCGCTGCAGCACAGGCATTTGCTGACTCAGACCCGTATGCTTTGGCAGGATTATTTGCCAATGTCCGCATACAGCCTTTTCGGCAGGTCGTACCTTCTTGATAAAGGAGAAAGGAGAAAGTAGATCGAGGCGCGAAACTCTATGGGGATGAACACAGCTACCCCATAGAGGATCTGACCAAGTCAGTCGACTTTGGCTGCTGCGTAACCGGACAAAACCATAGAGCCGTCTTGGTTAGTGGTCTCAACTTTTAAGTTCACAATACCGTCCTCCACACTTTCAACAGTAGCGGTGGAATTTAGGGTATCACCTGGCCAAACTTGGCTGGTGAATCGCACCCCATATTTAGTCAGCCGCCCGTCACCCACATAGTTCGTCAGCATGCGGCCCGTCATACCCATGGTTAACATGCCATGCGCAAATACCGATGGGTATTTAGCGACTTCCACAGTGAAAATTTCGTCCGTATGTAATGGATTATAGTCCCCCGAGGCGCCAGCATATTGCACAATTTGAGTACGCTTAAGATCTTCAACCAAACACTCAGTGTAGGTATCACCCACATTTAAATTACTTGCACTTAAAGCCATATATTCCCCCTATGCGTCCACCGGACGTTCTGTTCGTACACCCACACCACGAGCAGTGATGACCAGTTCGCCACTTTGGTCACGATATTCAGTAATGGTTTCGGAAAACATTAACTTGCCGGAACGCTTACCTTCCTTTTCCCATGATTTCCCAGGCTTAACCGTAGCCGTGAGAACATCACCAGGACTAACATGGCGATGGTATTCAAAGTGCTGCTCGGCATGCAGACCGCCACCACCACCACCACCACCAGAAGCCTCTCGCTTAACCCCTGTCGGCGAACCACCCGAACCAAACCAATCTTCGCCCACTTTAGGACGCAGGAAATAACTTGGATCGAACTGTGCGCTGGACTGCGCAAATGTGGGTGGCGCAATGACTTTACCTGGCTCGGTGCCTTTTGCGTGGTCTTCGTCATAGTAAATTTGATTGTCATCACCAACAGAACGCGCAAACATCATGATGTGACTCCCTTCCACCGGAAACTTCTCTACAGCCATGGACTTCCCCTTTCATGTAAAAATCGAAGGGCATTGAGTCTACGGATAATTGCGGTCTGTGTAAAAATTCGCAGAGCTTTTACATGAACCCCAACTTTCTACCCCATCACTTGCCTTTAAAGTTTGGTGCGCGTTTGTCGAGAAAGGCAGTAATGCCTTCTACTTTGTCTTGGGTTTGAACCAGCGCACCCTGGGCATATTTTTCAAACATGAGGGCGCTGGCCAGACTCGCTTCCATGCCAAAATGAACCATGGCTTTCATAGTACGGGGAACAAAGGGAGCAAACCCTGCAAGATGCTCAGCCATGCGCTGCGCTTCTGAAATCAGGCTCTCCGTTTCAATGATACGAGTGATTAAGCCTATCTGAAGTGCTCGTTCTGCATCGATCGGCTCTCCCATCAACAACATTTCCATACCCCAGCCCCGACCAACAATCCGCGGTAACCGCGCTGTCGCACCACCACCTGGGATGATGCCTAATTTGCCTTCAGGTGTAGCAAACTTAGATTTCAGTGTGGCAATACGTAAATCACAACCCAGCGCCACCTCCAGACCACCACCCATACAAATGCCATCTATAGCTGCAATAGTTGGCTTTGGGGTTCTCTCAAGCTTATCTGCCAAGCCTTGAACAATAGGCTCAAGTGCCTTTTTAAAATCTCGGTGGAGTACTTCTGCAAGATCTGAACCTGATGCAAAAGATTTACCACCCGCCCCTGTAATGGTGAGTACCCGAACTTCGTCGTCGGCCGCACCAGCATCCACTGCGGTATGCAAATCATCCAGGGTGGCGAGGGAAATAGCGTTATGCTTGTCTGCGCGATTGATCGTAATCAGCGCCATCGGGCCTTGCACTTCGTACAAGACATTGTCTAGTTCCATAGAGTGAGCTACTGTTTCAACCGTTCGGTCAGGCTTTTCAGTTTTAACTTACTCTTCAACTTATTGCGAATCTTTTCCACCGCGCGAGATTTCACGCCTTCAATGTCCAAGCCTTGTTTTACTGCCGCCTGAGCGAGCGCCTGGGTGATGGGCTGCATGATTTCTTGCGTCAGCCCCGCCGCCGTAACGCCATTGCTGTTACGCCCAATATTGTTCAACCGAATGTCAGGGATAGGTAGGTTCATTGCGCCCAGCAAATCTGAGTTCATGGATACTTGAGCATTGGTGAAAACAAATTGATCAACAATAAACTTTGTCTCATCTGTACTCGACGATGTGTTTGTGGACGAATCGAAACTGACCATCGCCTTGTCCACATTATCCATGAGCTGCTGAAAGTTAGTACGCTGGCCTTTGGCAATGGCTGCAATAGATGCGCCGTCGATCACCATGTTTTTGATCACCACAAGGTCGCTGTTGGTATTCGCAATATCTAAGGTGACCCTTACCTCATCTAGTTTCATGGCATAGGGGCCTTCAAAACCCGTCGGATTACCAATCTGCAAGTTCTGGATCTGAGCAAACCCGTCAGTGAGTTCTAACTTAACGCTACCTACCTTTACATCTGCGCCAAGATAGTCTGGGCCGATATCTTCCAAACCGGACTTAATGAGGCTGCCTGAATTGAATACCAAATAGCCAATGCCCGCCGCAACGGCAACCAACACAAGCCCCACAATCCAACCGATCATCTTCATCTTTTTACTCCTCTAGCCTGGACTATTAAGGGCTTTCGATTTCTTTAATAAAGCTCTGCGCTTCACTAATGGAGGCTTCCATTTCCCGGATCAGTCTACCGACATCTGTTTCTATACCACCCAGATCGCCTTTCAGAGAAGCGATAGCTTGGGCATTGAGGTTATGTTTCAGATACAACACATGATCACGAAACGATGTTAGCACTGGTTTCATTCGAGATTCTGCTTTACGCATTGCTTTCAACAGAGAAGCGTAACGAGTTTTTGATGTTCGAAGTTGGGCCGCACTTTTTGAACGCAGATTGGTGCTACTTATTTGTCCAATCTCGTCTTGCCATTCCTCAAACAAATCTGACGACACATCATCTACTGCTTCGATTTTCTCGGTTACTGTTTCTGCCCTTGACTGTGCATCTTCATAGGCATCATTAAGTTTGTTGTAGGTCGACTTCAGCTCACTCTTGGTCACTCCCACCACAGACTCAAACTGTTCGAAAGCATCCTTGAACTCTTCCTTGGCTTCTTCTTGTGCCTCCATAGCATCTTCGACACGATCAACCAATATGTCGTTTTTCAACCTGCCGAATTTTTCGTTGATGTCATAGTAGGCTGTTTCACAAGCCACTGAGCCCAGCACTAAGGCTATAACGATCAATATTCGCATGTTTACTCCGGGGCCAGGCGAACCTGACCCTTGCTGTAAGAGAGAGCGCTACTGACGCACCTTGTGGGTACCAGAGACTACCGCTGTGACGCGTCGGTTTTCTTGTTTACCGGCGGCAGAGTCATTGCTTGCGATCGGGCGTGTTTCGCCGAACCCAGCCCAAGCCAATCGGCTTTGTGCGATGTTAGCTTCGTTGATCAAATACTCATACACGGCCTTAGCCCTTTGTTCGGATAGAGCTTGGTTGTATGACGCGGCGCCATCACTATCCGTATGACCTTCGATGACGGCATGTGCTGTGGGGTATTCTCTAAGGAATTTCACCGCACGTCCTAATTCCGCGTCGTGGTCGGCTCGAATAATCGCCTTGTTGGTATCGAATTCGATACTCATGTCGATGGTGACTTCTTCTTCAAGCTCGATATAGCAACCTTTAGCATCTACCTTGGCGCCTTTTTCTGATCCTGGGCACTCATCTTTATAATCCGGCACGCCGTCGCCATCGCTGTCTAACGCACAACCCGTAGCGTCGACGGCAACCCCTTGTGGTGTTTCAGGACACCGGTCGTCGCCATCTACGACACCATCACCATCACCATCGAGCTCACAACCACTGGCATCAACCACTCGACCCGCAGGCGTCGTAGGACATTGATCAATTTCATTGGGAACACCGTCGCCGTCTGAATCAGCTGGTGGTGCGGGTGGCGCTACATCGCCAAGGAATCCTGTTAAGCCAATAAACGCAAAGGGTTTCAAGCCTGCTTCTTGAGAACTGCTTACCGCGCGAATATCTGCGCGAATAGACATGCGCGGCGACAGTGGATGGAAAACCCCAAGCCCAAGGTTATATTGGTTGTCTATGGCGTTTGCTCTTACACCATCAAACCTTAGTTTGCCACGACCGCCGCCACCGACGATGAAGGGTTGCCATACTTCGCTACTGGTTTTGAATTTGTAGAGCAAATTTAACCATCGAATGTCGATGTTGTCCTCACCGGAGCCAAATCCGTTGCTGAAATCTGATTCAACACGGCCACCCAGTACTTCAACCGACCAGTGGTCACTAAAGCTATAACCGAGAATCAAACCTAAGCCTGCTTCGTGGTCGTCATAACCAAGGCGTCGTGTTCCTGGTCCTTCGTAGACAACTATGCCAGGAGAAACGTAAAATTGTCCTTTACGCGGATTATTGTCGCTGCGATTATCTTCAGCAGCAATTGCTGAACCCATATACAGGCTTAGGCACGCTGCCAGTAGCAAACTTTTCATGTGAAACTCCTAACTCATTCTCTGGTGGCTTTTATAAGTTTCCTCGGCGGGACTTTCTAGACCCACCCGGAAAACGTGCGGAACTATGCCATGGTAATTCAGGTATACAACCTAAATTTAAAACAGTTGTAAAATCAGGCCTCAAACGAAGCGGTGCGTATACATTTTTGCTATCAATGGCACTGACAAGTAATCTAACTTAGTAACCAACAATGACTTTAAGGAAACAAACACGTGGACTCAATTTCAGAATCAGTATCAATAGGCAACATGCAAGGTTACGCCGACCGTGCATTAGACATGGCCATGCAATACGGACCGCAGCTGTTACTCACAATAGTCGTTCTAATTGTCGGACTGTGGGTGATCAAAAAGGTCGTTAAAGTAATCGACCGAGGCTTAGAGGTGAGCGCCACAGACACTACCCTGGCAAAATTCCTTAGCAACCTCGCATCCATCACCCTAAAAGCGCTGTTACTCATTAGCGTGGCGGGCATGATCGGCATTGAAACCACCTCTTTCATCGCAGTATTAGCTGCAGGTGGCCTAGCCATTGGGCTCGCTTTACAAGGCAGCCTGGCCAATTTTGCTGGGGGTGTATTGGTGCTCATGTTTAGGCCATTTAAGGTCGGCGACTTTATCGAAGCACAAGGCGTACTAGGTACTGTGGGTGAAATACAGATTTTTAATACAATTGTCCGAACCGGCGACAACAAACGCATCATCATCCCTAATGGTGCGCTGTCGAATGGCATCATCACTAATTTTTCAGCCGAATCCACTCGACGAGTGGATTTCACCTTCGGTATTGGCTATGACGACGATATTTCTAAGGCGAAGGCGACGTTGAAACGAATTTTGAGTGAAGAACCACGTATTCACGCTGACCCAGAACCCTTGGTAGTTGTTTCTGAACTCGCAGACAGCTCGGTGAATTTTACCGTGCGAGCCTGGGTGGAAGCTGCCGACTATTGGGGTGTTTATTTCGGTATCACCGAAAAGGTTAAGCTGGTTTTTGACGCAGAAGGTATTTCAATTCCCTATCCTCAGCAAGACCTGCATATCCACAAAGCAACCGCTGCATAACAAGCAAAAGGTAGAGTAAGCAAAATGTAGAGTGGGAAAGAAAAAAGCCGCCAACCTGGAGAGGTGGCTGGCGGCCTTTAAGTTGACCTCTCAAGGAGGTCACAGACCTCTTTAGCAGTAAACTCACGTCAACATACCTGAGATCGAGGGGATAACGTTGCCTTGTGGCAACGATGTGTACTATGGGCTAAAAGCGTTTCAGGACAATTTCGAAAGCAGGCTTTTTTGTGTCAATTTGTTTCTTGATTGTGCAAAAAGTGTAGCCAAACCACCGTGCCACCCGCAGGATTGTCATCAATGCCTATTTGCCATCCGTGGGCTTGGCAAAGTTGAGACACGATGGCTAAGCCTAATCCGCTTCCTCCGGTGACACTGCTTCTTGACCGATCTAGCCGAAAGAAGGGTTGAAACACTTCCGCCCTAGACTCCAGCGGGATACCTGGACCGTCATCTAAAACCTGAACACGCCCCTTTGAAAGCTCCACGCAAACCTTTCCACCATGCAAAACTCCATTGGAGATCAAGTTCATAAGCACGCGCCGAAAAGCGCTAGGGGCGACCAAAGCTCGCTGCTGCGCAACCCCGTGATGATGAAGTACCACAGTTTGATCGAAGCTGGCTAGAATTTCTTCAATAAAGGGAATCAGCTCGATCTCCTGGGGTTT
>QIGT01000347.1 GCA_003230835.1 Gammaproteobacteria bacterium | reverse complement strand
TCTAGCGCACGAGATTTTTCCCAGTCTGCATCGATCATCGAACTATAAGTTCGTTCTTCCAGTATCTGCCGAGCTGCGATTTTGTCGAGGCCGATGCTTGCAGCAATGTCTACTAACCTATCGATGTCTGAAATATTGATCCCTTCAACAAAATAGGCGCGAAACAACGCGTCGTGAATCGCATCGCCGTGAGGTTGGGTGTCTGCCCACTTGCCAAGCTCTTGAGCCAGCCGGCTGTTGTAGGTATGGGTACGCTGGCCGTAAGGTAATCCTTCTCTGTCCATTAGAGACTTCATTCGTGTGAACATGGCTTGCACATCCACATCTCGACCGGCGAATAGCTCCTGCAAGCTTAGCCCGTTTTCGGGCGTATCTGCGTGTAACGGAAAGTGTACCCAGTTCACCTTGATGCCAAATTCAGACTTGAGTTTTTCAATACGCCCGGTACTGAGATAACACCAAGGTCAAATATAGTCGGTGAAGATATCTAGCTCTATCGGTTCTGACATTTCAATCTCTATTTACAAATTGTCCAGCAATTGTTGTCTATCTTGTTCGTTTCGAAATGACTCGTAGCGTACGCGATGATTGATCTCACGTCTGGTGCCGGCTAGAAGGTGAGTGATGCGGGTGCCCTCGATCTCATGTATCCACTCAAAAGTGACATGCCCCAAGGTTATCGCACGCCCCCATTTTTCAGGTTTTGTTTCGAACAAGCGATTTTTCCAAACCACGGCGACGTCTTTGGTAGTAGGGTATTTTTGTTGCAATAGCTTGTTCAGTGTTTGGTAATCTGAGATGTGCAAGTTAAGGTCAGTGTGAGATTCGTCGGTTCTGTAGCCGGCTTCGGAGAGTTGCCCAAGGTCGTTAAAACGATAGTAGATAAACACCTTTTGATCACCGAGCTTGGTTCGATATTCAATCATGCCCGGTCTTTTATTGGCGGCGAGTTCACCTAGATGCAAGCGCTGGACTTGCTCTAAATTCATTCCCCAATTAGCTTTACGGAAATCTGCGGATTGAACACTTACGCTTAGGACAGCAGTAATTATTGCGGTGCAGGTTAGTGTTATAAGCCTCATACTTGGAATCCCCATTGCTCGCGTCTTTGGTTTAGAAGTTCGCTGTTATCTTGTTGCCACGGATGAAAGTCGGCGGCATAGAATGTGCCCAATGCAGGGATGAGTATTCGTAGGAAACCGTGCCTTCCCCAGATGGCTTTAAACCCTTTGTACAGGATTGAGGGCCGAAATGCTCGGTCTTTGATCAGCAGCACGCTGTGTCTGACAAATACTTCGGTGAGAAAACCCAGGGTCGCTTGTAGCATGGCGCACCGTCGTAGCCAGATGCTGCCTATCACTAATTGGTAGACATCAAATGCCACGGCTTTGTGCTCTGCTTCTTCGATTGCGTGCCAACGCCATAGGGGTTGCATAGTTGGGTGCATGGGCTCGGTCCAGCGATGAGGGTGGCTGAGTATTTGGTCAGCAAATATAGCGGTGATGTGTTCTATGGCAATGGTCATGGCTAGGGAGAACCTTGGTGCGCGACGGTTTAACCAGAGGCCGATGACCCGTTGGTTACGATTGAACGTGGTTAGCGCGTTATAACCTTGATCGAGGAGTATCTGAATATGGCTGTCATGTTCTTTGCTATGTCGCCCCTCCTGGGCGACAAATGCAGTAATTTGTTGTTGCAAGGTTGGGTCTTGCACATTTTTTTCGTAGTAGCGTACGCTGCGAATAAAGAACCGTTCCCCTTCGGGAAATGTGCTGGAAATAGCGTTGAAGAAATGGGAGAGAAAAATATTGTCATCAAACCAATACTTTGGCGTGTTGAGATTCGGACCGTTGTCGAGGTTGCGAACAGTTATATCTTGAATCGTCATATTGAGCCGGTTGCCATGAATGGTTCCAATTGTCGACTGCAATGGTAAGTTACGCAAATCGTTAAATGCCTAAACAGCGCAATTGCAGACTCACGAACAGCTAAAGTCTGCTAGAATCGCCGCTTTTTTTACCAAGCAGTCTCTCGGCACTTGGTCTTCGTTGATTAATTCGTTCATTAAGTAGAAACGCACTATATGGAATTTGCTCTCGGGCAACGCTGGGTTAGCCAGACCGAATCTGAATTGGGTTTAGGAATAGTGGTGGCTTTAGAGGGCCGCCACATCACCGTAAGATTTCCCGTCGCTGAAGAAAACCGTGTTTACGCGCAAAACAATTCGCCGCTGGCCCGGGTTATCTATCAAGTGGGCGAAAGCTTCCATAACCAGGAGCAAAACTCCTTCACCGTATTGAGTGTGGAGGATGTCGATGGGCTCAAATGCTACTATGTGCGTGATGCCCAAGGAAATGAATCGTCCCTCCTAGAAACTCAAATTTCGGGGCTGATTCAGCTGAGTTCTCCGAGCCAGCGTTTGTACAGTGGTCAGTTCAGTAAGGCTCGTGAGTATGAGTTGCGGGTAGCGAGCTTGTATCACCGCCATGAAATTGAGCAATCTCCAGCCCGGGGTTTGCTCGGTGTGCGTACGCAACTTTTACGCCACCAAGTGTATATCGCACAAGAGGTCGCCTCGAGATTTGCACCACGAGTATTGTTGGCGGACGAGGTGGGATTGGGCAAGACCATTGAGGCGGGTATGATCCTCCATCATCAATTGCAGACGGGTTTAGCCAGCCGTGCATTGATTGTGGTGCCAGACGCGCTTTTACATCAATGGTTGGTTGAGATGCTGCGTAAATTTGGCTTGCACTTCGCTTTGTTTGATCGCGATCGGTACGATGCTTTGTTAGCCAGCGGTGAAGGAAACCCATTTGAATCAGAGCAGCTGGTTCTGTGCGGCCTGAGTATGTTGCTTAATGAGGACGGGGTTCTGGAGAGGGCTGCAGAGTCGACCTGGGATCTTTTAATTGTTGATGAAGCTCACCACCTACACTGGCAACCACAATCTCCCAGCGTCGAGTATACAGCCATAGAAACTCTAGCTGCGCAGTGCAGTGGTTTGTTGCTGCTGACTGCAACCCCAGAACAATTAGGTCTAGAAAGTCATTTTGCTCGGTTACGGCTACTCGACCCGTCACGTTTTTCAGATTTAGAAACGTTTCGCAAAGAACAGGCCAGCTATGTACAGCTTAATACTATTGTCAGTCAGCTTGGCAAAAACCTGCCGCTTACAGATCAGCAGCGAAAAACAATCGGCGAACTTGGTGGTATTGAGCTAAACGACGACACCAGCAACCAAGCGTTGATTGCGCAGTTACTTGATCGGCATGGTACCGGGCGTGTGTTATTCAGAAACACGCGTGCAGCCATTCAAGGCTTTCCACAACGCATACTTCAGGGTTACCGGCTAGAGCATGATTCGCCATTGCTGAATGATCCTGCCCATCAAAACTTGTATCCCGATTTAACCTTACGTGAGCAAGTTGGAAGTTGGATAGGGGAAGATCCGCGCGTGACTTGGCTCGAGGAATTTTACAAAGCGAGGCGTAACGAAAAGGTATTGCTGATATGTGCCAACTCGCAGACGGCGGTTGATCTAGAAAGGCATTTGCATCTCAAGGTCGGCATTCGAAGTGCGGCATTCTATGAAGACCTTTCTATCGTAGAGCGTGACCGAGCAGCAGCCTACTTCGCGGATGAGGAAGCCGGCGCACAGACACTAATTTGTTCTGAAATCGGTAGTGAGGGCCGCAATTTCCAGTTTGCCCATCATTTAATCTTGTTTGACCTTCCCTCCAATCCAGATTTGTTAGAGCAGCGCATAGGTCGGCTTGATCGAATTGGTCAGACCTGCGATATACAAATTCACGTTCCGTATATTGCCAACACTGCGCAAGAAGTTTTGTTTCGATGGTACCAAGAGGGCTTAGATGCATTTGTTCGTAGTTTTTCTGCCGGTGCCATTGTACGTGCGAAATTTGCCGATGAACTTGATTTGGTCATGCAACCTGAGCATGCCCAGGACAAAGAACGTGTAGATCGGCTTGTTGCTGAATCTGCTGTTTTTACTGACAAAGTGCGAACAGAGTTACAACAAGGACGCGACCAGCTATTAGAACTGAACTCGTGTAAACCTGAAGTAGCTGACAAGGTGATTTCAGCCATTCGCGCAGCGGAAGAAGGTGATGGGTTGCAACAGTACATGACACTGGTCTGCGATACTTTTGGGGTTGAAGCCGAATATCATTCTGAGCACGCCTTGGTGCTCAAACCGACAGAGCACATGCTCACCCACAGCTTTCCACGTTTAGGCGATGATGGTCTTACCGTCACCTTTGATCGCACTAAGGCGCTGTTGCGCGAAGATATGGAATTCCTGTCTTGGGAGTCACCGGTAGTCTCTGAAGTCATGGAAATGGTGCTTGGATCAGAATTAGGTAACACCAATATTGCCACGCTGAAACTAAAAGCTATTGCTGCGGGAACATTGCTTGTTGAGTGTTTTTTCACGCCTCGCTGTAGTGCGCCTGCGAAGTACCAAATGGGTCGTTTTTTGCCCGCCACGCCTATATGCGTGTTGCTAGATAGTACGGGGCGAGATCTATCCAATGTGATTCGACACGAACAACTAAATCAACTGTGCCAAAAGATTCGCAAGTCTGCGCGCCCAGCTATCATCAAAGAAATTCGGCAAACCTTGAGCGAAGTTCTAGCTGATGCCGAAAGCATTGCTAAAAAGGCATTTGAGCCTCTCGTTGAACAAGCACGCCAACGCATACATTCAGTTGTGGGTGGTGAGATCGAGCGTCTCAAAGGTTTGCAACAAGTAAATCCGTCGGTGCGGGTAGAAGAGATCGAATTTTTTGAAACCCAGCAACAACAAGCCTTGTCCTATCTCGAACAAGCCATGCTGGTACCTCAAGCAGTAAGGGTGATTATTACTACATAGTTCTTGTCCAAAATACTCAGTATTTGGGACAAGAACTAGCGAGGGCAGGACGCCCGGGACAAAATCTGTAGGGTTTTGAGAGGTTTTCCTTCTGCATAGGAGGAAAACCGTAGGAGTAAAAGTGCCTGGACGGCACTTTTGGGGCAGATACTACTTAGATGACATAATATGGGTTGATAGTTTTGCTGCGTCACATGATAGATACTAATGAGCAGCACAGAGGAGAGCGACGTTATGCGATTTGGTATGTTATATGAGTTGCAACTTCCCAAGCCCTGGGACGAAGGTAGTGAACAAAGAATTGTAGATGATGCGATCGAGCAGTGTGTGCTGGGCGACAAACTTGGACTCGACTACGCTTGGTCGGTAGAACACCATTTTCTAGAAGAGTATTCGCATTGTTCTGCGAGTGAGGTATTCCTCTCTGCTATCGCTGCCAAGACCGAGCGTATCAAAATTGGCTTTGGTATTCGTCAGGTCATTTCTAATTACAATCATCCGGCGCGAACAGCGGAAGCTGTGGGCATGCTTGATTTGATCTCTCATGGCCGCACACAATTTGGTATCGGTGAGGGGGCTACGCGGTTAGAGCTGGGAGGTTTTGGTATTCCGGCGAAACGTAAAAGAGATATGTCGTTGGAGGCCGCTCGGCAAATTGCCGATATGATGGTTATGGAACCCTACCCAGGCTATGAATGTGAGGACTGGTCGCTACCCTGCCGTAATGTGTTGCCTAAGCCGGTGCAAAAGCCACATCCACCGATGTGGATGGCCTGTACTAATCGAGACACGATTAAGGTGGCAGCACGCAATGGATTGGGTGTGTTGGCGTTTAGTTTTCTAGATCCGCAAGAGGCTAAAGCGTGGAGTGCAATCTACTACGATATTATTCGCTCTGAAGAGTGTGTGCCCCTTGGCCATAGCGTGAATGCCAATATTGCTATGGTGTCGGCGTTTTCGTTACATGATAACCATGCAGAAGCCGTACGCCGGGGCGAAGATGGTTTTCGGTTCTTTGAGTACGCAGTAGGTGCACTTGTTACAGATGATGTGGTGCCTGGGCGCAGTGTTTTGTGGGAGCGATTTGAGCAACGCAAAGCCGCTAACGCTGCCAAACAGGCGGAGAATGTTGCCAAGTTCGGTAATGGCGAAACCAACCCTGCGGGGAGCATGGCGCGATCACCCGGTATAGGAACAGCAGATGAATTTCGCGCGCATATGCGGGAATTTGCTGATGTGGGTGTAGATCAAGTGATCTTCTTGCAACAAGGTGGAAAGAATAAGCACGAACATATTTGTGAGAGCTTAGAGCGTTTCAACAAAGATGTGCTGGACGACTTTGCTGCAGGGCGTGACGCGCGCGAGGCGCGTAAAGCTGAGGAATTGGCACCCTTCATCGAAGCTGCATTAGCACGAAGGGAAACTAGAGCGCCGCTTAAAGACGACGAAATCGATGTCGTGCTGGCGTCAAAACCTAGGCCGCAAGCAACCAAAGCCTAGGCACAACTACTTTTTCTGCCAGCCCTCGCTTGTTTGGATCCAATTGCCGGGGCTGGTTTTCTTAATGGTTTTCGTTCCAGCCAGTGTCTGCACTTGTTCCAAAGATAGGTCATTAGTTTGTGCAATGCGTTGGTATTGGACTTTACGCTTCTGATTAATACTCTTGACCAACTCGACAACATCTGCAGCCGCGCTGGTATTTACTAGTCCAAGGTAGCCATCGAGACGCTCACCGATAGCACCGTTTTCCTTGGCTGTGTCCATGTCGGCTGCAAATACGAGTGATGCGCACAGCGTTAGGACTATGAACATTGCATGAGCGATACGGGTTGAGAAATTCAAAATAAGTCGCCTTCGTTGCTGAACAAATCATCCAAGTCTTTGTCAACCTTAATGAGAATTTCATGTTTGATGTTGACATTAAGGTTGATGGTAATGGGCTCATCCACAGCCACCTTTAGCGTGGGCGTACAGCTTATGGACAGCAGTAACGTAGTGAATATAGGCAGTAAAGGACGCACGAGTATACCCTGTTGGTTGCAATCATCAGCTTACCTCTAAAACCCACCTGTCGTCATTATTTCTTAGCTTTGCGTTCCAATCGTTCGATGACCTTATCTTGTAAGCGCAATGATTTAAGCAGAGTGGGTATGTTTTCTGTCACGTTTAAATTGTAGTGAATGGCTCTGCCATTCTCGATTTCGGGATTGTTGCCCAGTAGCTTGATAGCCAATATCAGATCACCATTTTCTGCGTAGTTTATTTGACTGTCTAGCGTGGTGTAGCGGAAATCTTCCAGCGCTCGAACGGCAAAGTCGAGACCCACTTGTCCTGTCGGCGCCGTGAGCTCTGGGGAGATTTGGATAGTACCGCCGGGGGCTTTCGCGGTTAACGCACCGCTGTGTACGCGAACTTGATTGTTGTGAATACTGATCGGTAGCATACCGCTTATGGTTCCCGTACCCGTGATGTCTTCGCCTTCAAGCGCCAGTATTTGAGCCAGGTCAATGTCTTCGAGAAATAGATTAAATTTGGTGTTACCTAAGGTCGTATCGTAGCTCACAGATGTAGTGGTTACGCTCCCACCTAACAAGGACGCACTAGCCTCGGTAATGGTCAGGTCTGATTGGTTGAAACTCACGCGTGCGGTGACTTCATGGATTGGAAAACCAACATCCACTCGCCCAATCTGGATGGTCGTCGGCGCGATATTGGTGACATCACTGTTAGTGAGCTGTAATTGAGAGGATATTGTAGACGCGCGATAGTCTTCATAGTGTCCCCGGCCATCAGCAAGGTTCAAGTCGAGTATTGCTGCGATCTGAGCGGAAGCTTGCCAGCGCAGATCGACTGATACATCCAGTACCCCTACATCTAGGTCGTAGCCTTGTTCCCACTGAATCGGTAGAGTGGCCAGTAAGGGCTGCTGAATGTGAATTTTATCTGCCACCACCAAGTGACCGATGGAAGTCGAGGTGTCGTGAGATAGATCAAAGGCGGCGTCATCAAATAGGCTGGCCGACACGACGCCGTTTGCGGTCAAAGTTTTACTGGCTAGGTTGAACTGAGCTTTGATTGCGACTGGAATGTCCTGTTGGAGTACAAGTGCATTGCCAGAGAAAGTCGATGGACCTGACACGGATGGGCCGGCTGTGTTTTCTATGGATAGTTCACTTGCCAGTGCACCAGTGACTACAACGGATTCGTTTGAAGCGGTGACATCTGCTGAGAAAGATAGGGTAGGTGTCTCGGATATGCCTATCTCCAAGGAATGCACTGTCGCTGTCATCTCAATATCTCTTGCGTGCAGCTCAATGTTCATATCGCCAGC
>QIGT01000433.1 GCA_003230835.1 Gammaproteobacteria bacterium | reverse complement strand
CGAAGGGCAAACCTAGCGTGACATTGACAGCCTCACCAAAACCAGCGTACTTGAGGACAGGTAATCCTTGATCGTGATACATGACAAACACTCCGTCGGCATTGGCGAGGTGCTGCTGGGTAAATATCGTGTCTGCGGGAAGAGGACCAACCACATCTAAACCGCTGGCCCTAAGCTGCTCACACACCGGTGTAATAGTTTTGATTTCTTCGTCACCTAAATACCCCAATTCTCCGGCATGCGGGTTGAGCCCCGCAACCAAAATTCTCGGCCGATCAATTGCAAATTGCTGCCGTAAACCTGCATGAAATATTTTAAGACGACGAAGCAACAACGAAGATGTCAGATTGGCAGACACATCGCGCAAAGGTAGGTGAGTTGTGGCTAGCGCCACACGCAATTGATCGGCGACCAACAGCATGACGACATCGTCTGTACCACTGAGGTTGCATAGATATTCGGTATGTCCTGTAAATTCAATGCCCGCATCATTAACAACAGACTTTTGCATAGGACCCGTGACAAGTGCAGTAAAACGACCTGACATACATCCTTTAACGGCTTGATTAAGACACGCTAACACCCCGGGCACATTGGCAATTTCTAGCGCTCCCGGTGTTACAGCAGCGACAAGGGGTTCAGCAATCACAGTTAGAAAACCTGCTTGTGTGCTGGGTTGCTCTACCGATTGGTTAAAACGTATATTTAGTCCGAGGATTTGTGCCCGATCAGAGAGCATCTTCAAATCGCCAATCACAAGCCAAGGCACCTGCTTTTCCTGGCGGGAAAGCATGAGCACCAGATCTGGTCCAATTCCAGCCGGCTCGCCCGGTGTAACAACAATCATCGTAGCTTATGCCCGACGTTAGAGGCGAACCTCCACAAAGGCTTCATCACGTATTTCTTTCAGCCATTCTTGCTGCTCTTCTTCAAAACGCCTTTTATGCAGTATGTCCATAGCCATGTTTTTTCGAGCTTCGTCACTCATGTCTTCTTCACGTCGATCTAAAACTTGCAGAATATGCCAGCCAAATTGAGTGAGAAACGGCTCACTTATGCCACCCTTCGCCATGCCTTCCATGATTTCGCCAAACTGACCAACAAATTGGTTGGGCGTTGACCAACCTAGCTTACCGCCATTAAGCGCACTGGCTGGATCTTCAGAATGCTCAATCGCCAAGGCTTCAAAGTCTGCACCTTCATCAAGCTCACCTTTGAGCTTTCTGATCAACGCCGCAGTTTCCTCGGGACTACGAATTTCCGATGGCCGCACCAAAATATGCCGCACCAACGTTTGCAAGATACTCTGGGTACCCGCGCCGCGCTGATCCAACAACTTAACGATGTGGATCAAACCCGGTTTTACAACGGGCTCTGCAATTTCGCCCACCTGCAAACTCAACACATCTTCTGAAAAAATCGTCGGCAAGGCACCCGCGCGCTTCCAACCCAAGTCTCCACCTTCCAAGGCGGTGCTACTGGAAGATTTCGCAACAGCCATTTGCGCAAAATCGGCACCACCACGTAGTTCTTTGACAATACCCCTAGCCTCCGCCATAGCTGTTTCAATCACCGCATCGGACGCTCTATCCTCTATCGTAAGCATGATGTGTCCGACACGAAATTCATCTGAAAACAATTGTTGATAGTAGGGTGAGTTCAACAAACCTTGCACATCTTGGTCGCTGATGGAAACGCGGCGATTGACCAAGCCCCGCTGTAGCCTAGAAATCATCATTTCTGTACGAATTTCTTCGCGAAATTCTCGATAACTTATACCGTCCTTACTCAACGCCACTTGAAATTGCTCTAGGCTCATGTTGTTGCCTTCAGCAAAAGAAATAACAGCTCGGGTGAGTGTTTCATCATCGATATCTACCCCCCTGCGCACCGCTTCTTGTCGCTGAATGCTTTCAATGATGAGTCGCTCCATGATCTGGCTAATCAAAATGTCTTGTGGGGGTGGACCTATATTGGACTGCTGCATCTGTTTAACCACTTGGTCCAGGCGAGCATACAATTCAGAGGCTAGCACTACATCGTCGTCTACAACGGCAACAATAGCGTCAAGTTCTTGGTAGGCGGCCCAAGTGGTTTGGAACATAGACAGGCCAACGATCACTATCCATGTTTGCATATGGCGGATGAAAGAAAGTTTATTGTGCATTTGTTTCACTGAGTTCATTATTTTCAAACTAATTGTTAATTGTATTTCAATTTCCGAAGCTCTGCCTCTGGGGTGCTCGATAGCCACGAATACCGTTTTCTAAGACAGATTCTACCTTAGTACCCCAACCTGCAAGACCCTTAAATACGATCTGTAGAAAGATACCCTCATCGCCTTCTACGTCGGCAAAGTTGGTGCCAGAACGACTGTCTAGAAAACGTCGAGCGAGCAAGCGGATTTGCAGACAGCAATCTCCATATTCGAGACCACCAAAACCTTCGATAGTTCTACCGCTCACCAGGTCGTAGTTCCACCGGCCAATCAGACCGAAGCGTTTGCTGATCGGCCAGTATAAGGAGATATCTGTCTGTTCAATGTCTTGATCGCGACGATTGCGGAAGCCGACGTTAAAGATATGGCGATTGTCTGAGCGGTAGCCAATGCCCAGCCCACCTTCATCAACTTCGTTGTCATGCGGATCCCAAACCACATTCCCGGTGATTCTCCAATTCCCCACCAGCCGGGCAGACACCTCAGCCGCCAGTGCCGAGGAACTTTGTGCCTCGTTTGGCCCTGGGTCCCCGGCTAAGGTCACACGCCTATCTGCAAAGTAAAATATTTCACCGACTGAAAACCGAAAATACTCAACGCCGGTGTCTCGGGATAGAAATCGTGTGGTTACACCTGCGGAAGCTTGGTTGGCATCACTGATTCTGTCGATGCCAGAAAATCTGTTTTCACGAAAGAGTTGGTTGTAACTGAAAGTAAGTGCAGATACGTCAAATCGCGGCAAATTATCTTGTTCATCAAACCCTTGGCGTAAGTAGTAGAGGCGTGGTTCTAGCGTCTGAACTAAATCCTTCCCAAACCACCTCATTTCACGTTCAAAAAAGAGCCCCCCATCCAGCGAGCCCATGCCGAGCCCTCGGTCTGGGTTATCGTTTAACACGCTGCCACCCACAGCCTGATCTAGGTCATAGCGGGTATAACGGTACGCTGCCGTCATCTTAAAGAAAGCAAACGGCCAGGAGAAAGGCAAAGTGAGTCTGGGTTCAAAATGTTTTCGCGAACCGGTCAACGAATTAACCCCCGACAGCCCATTCGTATCTCGGTCAAATTCAGCCCATTGTGCAGTCAAACTCAGATTAAGCGGGCCCCAAAGGTCTTTCGTGTAAGCGACATCGAATTCTGGCAAGCGCTCATAATCTTCTACCACCGTATTGTCGAGCTTCTGAAAGCGCTGTGCCCACAGCCTCATGAACAACCCACCTCGGTTATACTGAACTTCGCCACGACGCTCTAGGTCAATTCTTGATGAAACACCGAGGTCAGAGCCAAGATCACGAAAGTAGTCACGATCGCTGGCGCTGGTGTAATCAATCAAGGTCCGGAAGTTCCCAATACGACCTTGATGGTCGACGCTCCCCAACCAACGATCTGCCGGGTCAAAAGATCCTAAGACTACTTCGCCACCCAACTCGTCAAAGTCATCCCGATCAAAGGTACCGTCGTATAAATTATCAGAAGGTAACATCGAAGCGCTCATTGTCGTGGTTTGCCAACTCGACAGATAACGCAGCTCGGCTTCGACACCCGCGCCTCTGCGGCTGATGTAACGCGGGATGATGGTCGCATCATAGTTTGGCGCGAGGTTTAGATAGTAGGGTACGGAGACATCCACTCCGTTGTTATCTGAATACTCTAAATTAGGAAAAAGGAAGCCGGACAATCTTTCGTCTGAGACCGGAAAGGTCAGTGAAGGGCTATAGAATACGGGCACAGACTTTAACCGTAACACCGCGTGACGAGCGGTACCAAATACCGCGTCCTTTTTGATAGAGAAAGACTTCGTGTTCAGCCGCCAACCATTGTTACCTGGCTCACAGCGGGTGAATTCATTACGCAGCAACGTCAGATCTCCTTGACCACTTTGCGAGATAGATTCTGCCTTGCCACGCATTCCAACCTGGGTCAGTAGAAACTCCACCTCAGACAAATCTACCTTTTTGCTATTCAAATCCACAGTAGCCCGGGCACCTTGCATAGCTAACCCCGGCTGATCTATGCGCACACCGTCAGAAAATTCAGCGATGCGGGTTTGTTGATCAAGCTTAGCTACCGGCGCCACGATCATCCGGTTGCCTTGCTCTACAGTGACATTACCCGTGAGGATGGTCGATTGCTGAACCACACTAGACAACGCATCTGCTTGCGCAATGGTGACAAACTCTTCGTTGTTGGCATCGGTGGGGTGTGGATATTGTCTCACTTGATAAGTACCAGAGCATTGCCCTGATGAATCTTCACGAAGCACATAGTAGGTTTCAGCCAAACTGTCACTTAATTTGTGACTGGCCAATACCGGCTTAGCGCTGGCCGGGGTATACCACTGGCTGGTATCTTGGCTCAATGCCACGAGTGGATCATGCACCACCGAAGCTTCAGCCAGCGTACGTGCACTCGTTAACTCCTTTATAGGCTTGGCAGCCTCAGGTATAGGCTTGGCAGCCTTAGGTTTGGTAACAATATCCGGTCGCTGCCCTTGGTCTGCCTCACACACCCATCCGCTTGCCTGTGCATCCGGCAGACAAACAAACCCCCCACTTTCTTGCGCTAAAATAGTTTCTTGCGCAGAAACAGGCAGAGCTAGCAGCATCAATAACAGTAAAATTCCGTGCGCGGGGCAACGAAAAATCCAAGCAAACTTCATCGCAGCATGATAAAGGTTTGTGCGGCCCGTTATAATCATGATGTGAAAGAAATCTACCTCTCCAAAAAAGTACACACTTGGTGTCTTAAAGCTCTGGGCATTGAAAAAGATCAGCTAACCGCTGTGCACCCCTTGCGAGTGGAGGCAAGTCATCGAAGCTTCTATCGCCTTGTCACCCAGTCGGGATCTTGGGTTTTGATGGTGAGCCCACCCGAGTTGGAAAAAAATGATCAGTTCTTGCGCATCGCCAAACTATTTTCATCCCACCACTTGCCTGTGCCCACGCAAATAAGCCACGACACGGCTTTGGGGTGCTACCTGATGAATGACTTGGGTGAAATTCATCTAGCACAAACCTATACCACCCCAGCCCAACCTGCTGCCATGACCACAGCCATCAATGTCATACACGACATCGCGATAATCCAGCACCCGGACCTGCCGAATTATTCGCAAAGCCAGTTTTTCAACGAACTCGATCTTTTTAACGAGTGGTTTCTACAGGCCTTACTACAAACAAATCCCGCTCGAGAAGACTACGCTGTAACATTCCAACTCCTGGTTGCGGCAACCCAAGAGCAACCACAAAGTTGCATTCATATGGATTATCACTCCCGAAACCTCTTATACAACCAAGGCGCCCTGGGTATCGTCGACTTTCAGGACGCCCGCAAGGGCCCTCGTCTGTATGACATCGCTACACTATTGCATGACTGCTACCACGAATTTCCTGCACCCCAGGTCAAGTATTGGCTAAATGTCTTTCTACAACACCCCAGTGCTATGGTTGATTTTGCCCACATTGAGCCCAAACAAATCGAATACTGGTTCACCTTCACCGCTATTCAGCGTCTACTTAAAGCCATCGGCATTTTTTCCCGCTTGCATTTGAGAGATTCAAAATCGAGCCATCTGGTACACATACTACCGGTGTTAAAGCGTACCGCATCCCTCTGTCAAGGCTACGCCGAGTTATCTTCACTCAATATGCAATTAAACAGTTGCATAAAGATAGCGGGAATTAAGATGAAAGCCCAATGAAAGCCCAAATGAAAGCAATGATCCTAGCGGCGGGCAGAGGCACGCGACTGGCCCCCCTGACCGACACCACACCAAAACCCATGCTGCCCATCGCCGGTAAGCCATTGATTCAATGGCAAGTGACCAAGCTTGTTGCCGCCGGGGTCACCGAATGTGTTATTAACCTCCATCACTTGGGAGATCAGATTCAAACCTTCCTGGGTGACGGCAGCGATTTTGGCCTGCACATCACCTATAGCGAAGAAACTGCGCCCTTAGAAACTGGCGGCGGCATCGTTAAAGCCTTGCCATTACTAGGAGACAAGCCGTTCTGGGTGCTAAACGGAGACATCTGGAGCGATTTTGATTTTTCTCTGCTGCCCTTGCAACCACCCAACAATCATCCAGCACACATCGTGCTCACGCCGACCCCATCCTATCGAGATCAAGGTGATTTTGACTACGCAAATGGCTTGGTTACCCGCAGAGGAAACGGCTATGTTTACTGTGGTATCGCTGTTTTATCACCGCAATTAATGGCAAAACAAGTTCATGGGGCATTCTCCATGCGCGATGTCTATTTCGACTTAACAAGCCGCGGCACACTCAGTGCACAGGTTCACACAGGTGAGTGGCACGATATTGGCACTCTAGAACAGTATGAAGTGCTCAAAAACCCACTCGCCTAAAAAGTTCTTGTCCCAAATAGTCTTTTAGCCAAATAGTTCTACGCTTAAGGCATGCCATCAGAACTCCTTCAAAACTACTGGTTCGGCAAAGCCATTGGTTTTACCGGCGCATTTGTATTGGCCCCAGACAGTGCGACGGTTTTGTACGCCTACATTATCGCCGGCGTGTGTGTGGGCCACACATTTGACCTGTGGGCTAGCTGGGCATTTAAAAACACGCAAACAAGAGTTCGCCCCGCCAGTTACTCTGCCCAAGCCAGCGTTCTGGCTTCCTCTGCAGATGGCACTTTCTTATTTGCAGCGATGGGCCATCTCGCCAAAGCCACAGGTTCTGTTTCAACCCAGCATATCCGCTATGTAGAAACCCTAATGGATCACTTGAAATTACCCAGCGCGGAGCGCAAACAAGCGATCGAACTTTTCAATGCCGGCAAACACAACGCTTATCCATTCATTGCGCTGTCAAAAAAGTGTTTGGCTAAATCTCAACCGGAAAAACAGTTTGCCAGGCTCATATTGCAAAGCTTGTGCGACATTGTGGTTATGGCACCTACCGATCAAGCCTTGATCCGCCTGAAAAGTTTGGCGCTATTACTAAATTTTTCCCCCACCGAAGTTGGCACGGCCTTTGGTGACGCCCAGCCAGACCAAGCAAAATCGAAGTCGAAAAGCACACCGAAACCTGCAGTGAGTCACGAGCCTGCAACCCAACAGAGTATTCCTACTACGCCCCTAGATAGGGCTTATCAGTGTTTGGACGTACCCCGTGGGAGCTCAAAATCTGTGGTTAAAAAAGCCTACCGTCGCCTGGTCAGTCGCTACCATCCAGACCGTTTACCGGCTAACGCGAGCCGAAAACAAACAGAATATGCAACCGTGAAGATGGTTGAAGTTCGCGATGCATTGGAGACGATCCTCACCAGTTAAGTTTATATCAGGTGAGTCGCATATTACTTGGGCTGTTGCCAAAGGCAGCGCAAATCTACGCGCAACCTTTGTTGCGCTTATAGGCAAATTTTGCGCCTAGAATGATAATACTTGCGCCTAATGCCTGCGCGCAAGAAAGTCGGTGATGGCCGGGAATTTCTCGACCAGTATCAACCAAACTCCAGCTTCTATTTGGAAAAAAAAGACCACGAGC